>CANKZE010000009.1 GCA_947488545.1 Bacteroidota bacterium | reverse complement strand
CGAAAACGAAAGTTATTTGAATGCGTTACTAAATGAATTTGAATTCAAGGGATATTCATTAGCAAAATTGAAGTTGATAAATCTTCATAGTAAAAACAATTCACTATATGCTGAATTATTTCTTGACCAAGGTAATCTTAGAGTTTTAAATAATATTGTTATTAAAGGTTATGATAAATTTCCAGAAAGTCATAAAAAAGAGATTCTAAGAATTTTTAAAAATAAAACCTTCAATCAAGACAACCTAAGCAAAGTTCATAATGCGTTTGAGAAGTTTCGATTTGTCAATCAAATAAAATATCCCGAGATACTATTCACAAAAGACACTACTAAGATTTATGTTTACCTTGAAAAAGCCAAAGCTAATAAATTTGATGGTTATATAGGTTTTTCAAATGACAAGAAAAACAATTTAGAACTCAACGGTTATCTTGATCTTTTATTAGTTAATATTATGAACGCTGGTGAAAATTTATCGTTATATTGGAAAAGCGATAGCGGAAATCAAAAAACCTTTAATTTGGGTATAGAAGTCCCTTATATTTTTAAAAGCCCTATTGGTATTAAAGCCAATTTGAATATTTACAAGCAAGACAGCATCTTCCAAAACGCCAAAACAGCAATTGATGTTGGGTATTATTTTAATTACAATAGCCGTTTGTATTTGGGTTATCAGTCAGCGGAATCAAGCGATATTCAAAAAAGCAATAATTCAATCATTCGAGACTATAGTAATTCATTTGTAACTACAAACTTTGAATATATTAACCTTGACAAGTCCAATTTTTTATTTCCTGAAAAAACTAAGTTAAGTTCAAAAATTGGTTATGGATCTCGTTACTCTAATTCTAACAACTACCAACAATTTTTTGCCAACCTCGATATTAGTCATTCTTTATATTTAAATGATAGAAATAGTGTCTTTTTAAAATCTCGGAATTACTATTTGCAAAGCGATCAATACATTATTAATGAGTTGTATCGTTTTGGCGGAATCAATTCTATTCGAGGTTTTAATGAAAATAGTTTACAAGGCAATTTTTTCAGCTCACTTTTATCAGAATATCGTTATTTAGTTTCTTCAGAGCTCTATGTTCATTCAATTTTAGACTACGGCTATTACTCTGATGCAACAAATTCAAAAAGAGACAGCCTATTTGGTTTTGGTTTCGGATTTGGTTTACTAACAAAAAACGGCATGCTAAACATGGTCTACGCCAATGGTAGTGCTGGTTATCAACAGATTCAATTCTCCAATTCTGTAGTTCACTTAAGTCTAAAATTAGATTTATTTTAATCAAACTTATTTTTGCAAAAGGAAATATAATGTCAAGCAACTACTCGATAAATAAATCCTCCCTACTTATATATTGCATTTTTAAAAAAAATTCACAACAAATTGTATTAAAAATTGACTTTTTTTTAATACAATTGACTTTTTATTAAAAATTTGTTAAAAATAATTAGAAAAACAATTGCTTTATTGATAGTTTTACAACCTAATTTTAACAAAATATTTATGAAAGCCATTTACAATTTTCTATTAGCAATAATAGTATTGCTAATCACGCAAATTTCATTTGCACAAGTTCAGAGCGTCTCCGGCGTTGTGACCGACCAAAGCGGGGTTCCCATACCAGGAGTAAACGTAGTGGTCAAAGACAACAAAACAGGAACGCAAACTGATTTAGACGGAAAGTATTCTATTAAAGCAAAAGCTGGAGACATATTGGTTTTCTCTTTTGTGGGTATGTCTGAATCTACAGCTAAAGTAGGCGCTTCAAACACTGTAAATGTAAAAATGCAGGATGGAGTAAAATTACAAGAAGTAGTAGTTTCTCAAGGTTACCGAAACGTTTCTAAGAAAACAGCGGTAACTGCAATTGCATCCGTTTCTTCTGAAACTATTGGAAACCGTCCCAACGCGAGTGCGATTAACACTATCCAAGGACAATTGGCTGGGGTTAACATCTCTGCTAGCACTGGACAACCTGGTGCTAAATCAACAGTTGTAATTAGAGGAGTAGGTTCAATTACAGGTAACACTGACCCTTTATACATAATTGATGGTTTCCCTTCTAACAGTGATAACTTTAGAACAATCAACCCAAATGACATCGAATCTATCGCTGTTTTAAAAGATGCTGCTGCAACTTCTGAATACGGAAATAGAGGTGCTAATGGTGTAATCATCATTAAAACAAAACAAGCTAAATTTGGTGATGCTAAAACTACGTTCAAGTATGATTCTCAATACGGAACTGGTTATTTACAAAATCCAAGATATGAGTATGCAAATGCAAAACAATTATTGAAAATTGAGCAAAATTTAGGTACTGGTTTAGGAGGTAGTTTAACTAACGCTCAAATTGATGCTTTTGCAATTGATACTGACTGGGTAAACTATTTCTTCAGACCTTCAACTTCAGTTTCTCACAACTTAAGTATTGAAAACAGTGGAAAAAACATGAGTTCATTCACGTCTATTGGTTACTTCCAACAAGATGGTATTCTTAGAACTACTGGATTAAACAGATTCACTTTAAGAAATAACATTACTGGAAAATCATCTAACGAAAAATTCAAGTATTCTATTAACACTGCATTTGGTTATTCAAAAAACAATGAAGCAACTAACTTAGGTACTGGAGCTATCAACAGAAACTATGTTACCGGTGCTTTCTTGGGCGCTCCTTACGTTTCACCTGATGAATATACAAGTTCTCAAGCTGCACTTGATTTTTACAACAACACGCCAGGTTTATTAGCAACTCCAATTATGTTGATGGATAAATTGGCTACTTATGAAAACTTAACAGATGAAATTCGTGTGGATTTAGCAGGAGATTTTTCATATAAAATAGGAAAAGATTTTATACTTAGAAATAGAATAAGTGGTCAGTTAATCAGTAACAGATTCTTCCAATCAGAAGGACCTAACTCTTTTAACGCATTATTATTCTCTTCTACTCCTGGAGTATCTTCTTTAGCGGGTGGTAACTTCAACGGTTTTGAAGATGTTAACCAAAGAAGAGAGTTTTACTTTACAAACTTATCTCAATTAGGATATTCAAAAGAAATTGGATTGCATACTGTTAATGCATTTGCTAACTTTGAGTACAACCACTCTCGTTTACATACAAACAATTTAAGAAGAAATGGCTTGATACCTGGAGTTTTCGTCCCTAATACCGGAGCTGGATATGCCGCTGATTTAGCAACAAATGACTTTTATGTACCAAATGCTTCTGTAGTACAATTAAGAAATGACTTAGTTTCTTACTTTGGATCTGTTGACTACGATTACAACAAAAAATACGGAGTATTGGCTTCTGTAAGAAGAGACGGTTCTTCAAGATTCGTTGAAGAATACCAATGGGGTAATTTTTGGTCTGTAGGTGGTAGATGGAATATAGACGAAGAAGCTTTCATGGATAATGTTACTTTCGTCAATTCATTGAAATTAAGAGGTTCGTACGGAACTGTAGGAAATCAAAGATATACCAACATTGGTACTGGAATTACGCAAGGCACAATATATGCGGGGATTAACCCTCCGGGATTTACTGATATCTATGGTGTTACAAACAACGCTTACAATGGCGGTACAGGTTACTCAATTAACTTTGGATATCCTTTATTAAGATGGGAAACTACTACACAATATAATATTGGAGCTGATTTCGAATTGAATAACTCTAGAATTAGAGGGTCTTTCGATTACTACAATAGAGCTACTTCTGATTTATTCTTAGAATCTCCAGTTACTCCAACTTCTGGTGTTTCAACTATTAACAGAAACTCTGAAGCGACTGTAACCAACAAAGGTTTTGAATTACAATTAACTTATGATTTAATCAAAACTAATGACATGACGTTAACATTGAAAGCCAATGGATCTTATAATAATAATAAAGTAAGTAAAATTGAATCAAATAACGGAGTTATAATAGATGGAAATTACATTACTCAAAATGGCGGTGCTATTTATGAGCCATTTGTATACCATTATTTAGGAGTAAATCCTGCAACTGGTAACTTATTGTTCGAAGCAGCGGATGGAACTGCTACAGAAACTCCTATTGCTGCTGATAAAAAAGCGGTGGGTCTTAATTATGTTCCTGTTTATTCAGGAGGTTTTGGGTTTGATTTTAACTACAAAGGCTTCTTTGCTTCAACGTTATTCACTTATGCATTTGATGTAGTACGATTTGACTTTGATTTAGATTCATTATATGATGTAGGAAACATTGGACAGTTTGTTGTTGGTTCTGACATGTTAAATGCGTGGACTCCAACAAATACAAATACTAACGTTCCTTCGTTATCTGCAACTAACTTAGGCGCAGGTGATTTGTCAGATCGTTTCTTAAGAGATGCTTCATTTGTGAGACTTAGAAATGTTCAAATCGGATACAACGTTCCTAAAAAATACTTAGGAAATTCATTCATTACCGATCTATCATTTACATTACAAGGGGAAAACTTATACAATTTCACAAAATGGCAAGGTTTTGATCCTGAAAGTGATAGAAGAGCTGATGGCTCACAGTATCCAACTCCAAAATTATACACTTTTGGATTACAAGTTAAATTTTAAAAATAGACGAATTATGAAAAAAATATATGGATTATTAATATTGAGTTTGTCACTATTTGTTTCTTGTGACAACGAATTAGAGCCATTTACTCCAGGTTCATTAACGGAGGAGGTTGCTATTACTAAAAGTTCCGATCTTACTAGATTGATGAGCTCAGGTATGAACATAATGACCAATAGAGCTGAATATGTTTTCAGTTCTGTATTCACTGATGAAGCTGCAATGGGTTTCAACAATGGTGGTCAAGGAATTAGACAAGAATACGTTTTTTTATTACAAGCAAATGACGCGTCTGCTACTCAGATATGGACTTCTTGTTATGGAGCAATTGCAAGATACAATCGTGTAATTGAGTTTTCTTCATCAATTGTTCCTACTAGTGCAGCAGATACGCAATTGATAAATAGAACAAAAGCGGAAGCTTTAGTCTTGAGAGCAGTATGCTATATAAAAATTATTTCGTATTTCTCACCAAATCCTAAAGATGATAGTGCTCTAGCTGGAGTATTAGCAAATAGAATTATTAGCACTTCGGAAACTCCACAAAGGTCTACGAACGGAGAATTTTATACTTCTATCCACGCTGATTTAGATGCTGCTATTGCTATTTACAATACCAATACTGCTCCTGCATATACTAACAAAACAGTTTATGCTTCTAAAACTTTGGCTCAAGCAATGAAAGCACGAGCTTATGCTCTAAAAGGAGATTATACCAATGCGTTAACTAATGCTAACCTAGTTATAAATACATCTGGAATCACTTTAGCTAATACTGGAGATTATGCAGCTGTTTTCCATACACACAACGAAACAGTAAATAAAGAGGTAATCTTTAGATTAAAAAGAACTCCAGTTCAAAATAACCAGTCAGGACTAGTATCTAATAAAGATGCAAATAATGGTAATCTACACAACGGTTGGGCTTCGGTTACTAACAGAAGAAATGGTTCTCCATTTTATGAAGTTAGTAGAGCGTTATACAATAAATTTGCTGCAACTCCAGGAGATATACGTTTAGGTGTGAATGTGTTTACTACAGGTACAGCAACTACAAGTTCATTGATTGATCCTAGTTATGCTACCTCTGCAGACGTTAAAAATACTGATATCCTTGTACTTCATAAACACGGGGGTCAATCAGCTTTAACTTCAGCTAATGGTTTCAATCCTGACTTCATGGTTTGTAGATTATCAGAAATGTATTTCATTAGAGCAGAAGCGAAAGTTGCTTCAGGTGATTTAACAGGTGCTGCTGCAGACTTAAAAGTAATCTTAGATGCGCGTTTCCTTACACCCCAACCAGCGCCAGTATTTGCTAGTGCTCAAGCGGCTTGGAAAGGAATTCTTGACGAAAGAAGAAAAGAATTATCATTTGAAGGTTTCCGTTTCATTGACTTGAAACGTTTAGGAACTTTAGCAGGTGCTTCTTTAGATAGAGATCCTGCTGATTACGCTTCAGCTTCTTGGAATATTCCAGGTGCTAATCCTACAAATTTACCTTTAACAAGTTTCAAATGGGCGTTGCCTATTCCACAAACTGAGTTAAATGCGAATGCTGGAATTCAACAAAATACAGGATATTAAAATCAAATATTCTAAATTTATAAAACCATCCCAAACGGGATGGTTTTTTTATATATTTGCAAAATGGAAAAAGAACACCTAATATTTGGAATACGTGCAATAATTGAGGCAATTCAGTCTGGAAAAGAAATTGACAAAGTCTTTGTTCAAAAAGAAATTTCAGGGGAGTTAATGAAAGACCTGATGAAAGTGATGAAGAGAAATAATACTAATTTCTCTTATGTTCCTGTTGAAAAATTAAATCGACTTACAACTAATAATCACCAAGGTGTTGTAGCAAGTATTTCTCCTATTTCCTTTTTTGACCTAGAATCATTAATAGAAACTGTGATTGAAAATGGTAAGAAACCACTATTTCTTATTCTTGATCAAATTTCGGATGCTAGGAATTTCGGAGCTATCATCAGAACCGCAGAATGTACTGGAGTAAATGGAATTATTATTCAAAAATCGGGAGCTGCTCCTGTAAATGGTGATACTGTAAAAACTTCTGCTGGTGCCGTTTTTAATATTCCAATTTGCAAAGTGGAACACATTAAAGATGCGATTTTCTTACTTCAAGCAAGTGGAATAAAAACTGTTGCCGCTACTGAAAAAACAGATCAAAATATTTATGATATTTCTCTTAACGAACCTGTGGCTATCATCATGGGATCTGAAGATAGAGGAGTAAATCCTTCTGTTTTAAAAATTGTAGATGAAAAAGCAAAACTTCCTATGTTTGGAACAATAGGCTCACTTAATGTTTCTGTGGCTTGCGGCGCTTTTTTATATGAAGCCGTTCGGCAAAGACAATAATTGAATAATAACATTTCTAAATGGATTAAAGCTCTGGTTTTAATCCATTTTTTTTTCTTTAAATTCGAAATTAACTGAATGACTTGAATTAAAATAAGTATCAATTTCAGGATCTTCTTCAACAATAGGAGAATTTATAAAATTGCCGTTTTCATCAAATCGCTGCATAAATTTATCTTCTGAAGGATCATAATCGGGGTGTTCCCAATCGTATTTTATAATTTTTTTAAACTCGGGAGTTTTATAAATTAATCCAAATGCAAATCCAGTTATTAATCCTGCAAGATGCCCTTCCCATGAAATTCCTTCTTTTACATTTGGAAAAATATACCAAATCAAACTTCCATAAACTAAAACTACAAGTAATGAAAGTGCTACTAATCTATAGTATTTTGTCATAATTCCTTTAAAGAAAATGAAACTAGCCAATACATAAATCAAGGAACTTGCACCAATGTGATATGATTCACGACCGATAATCCAAGTTATAAATCCCGAAAGTACTACTCCATTTATTAAAATTTTGAAAAAGATATCTCTGTAGAAATACCGCAAAGCAGCTAATAATACTATTAGCGGAATAGAATTATTATATAGATGTTCTAGGTTTTCATGAAGAAATGGCGCACAGATAACACCAATTAATCCAAAGAAAGTTCTCGGATAAATTCCGAATTGATCTAAATTTAATTGAAAACGAATGTCAACCCAAAATAGAATCCACAACGACAATACCAATAAAAACGGTACTAATATTACTGAAGTTGAATATTTAAAATGGTTGTCGTTCATAAATCGTTTCTAGTTGAAATTCTTTAAATGTAATCAAAAATAAAACCAAAAAAATAAAGTGCTATTTTGTCAGAATAAATAAATTAAAGCAACAATTTGAAAGTATAACCAGAAATGATTTAATATAATTATATTTGTAAAACGTTCAACTGAATATATTGTTTTATATTCAAAACAGCGATTTTCAGATCTCAAAATTATCTCATTTCCAAATTAACATGGAAGCACCATTAGCAGAGCGAATTCGTCCTCAAAAATTATCCGATTATATAAGTCAATTGCACTTGGTGGGGCCAAATGGTTCGTTGACACAACAAATCGAAAAGGGAATTATACCTTCTTTAATCTTGTGGGGACCTCCAGGAACAGGAAAAACCACTTTAGCTCAAATTATTGCACAAGAATCGAAAAGACCCTTTTATGAATTGAGCGCTATCAATTCAGGAGTGGCGGCAATTCGTGAAGTGATTGATAAAGCGAAACAAAGTGGTGGATTATTCACTACAAAAAACCCAATTTTGTTTATCGATGAGATTCACAGATTCAGCAAATCGCAACAAGATTCCTTATTGGCAGCAGTTGAAAAAGGGTGGATTACTTTGATTGGTGCGACTACTGAAAACCCAAGTTTTGAGGTGATTCCGGCTTTATTATCGCGTTGCCAAGTATATGTTTTGAATGCATTTTCAAAATCGGATTTGGAAAGTTTGTTACAGCGAGCAATTAAAGAAGACCGATTTTTAAAATTAAAGAATATCGTTTTGCAGGAAACGGAAGCCATTTTAAGACTTTCAGGTGGCGATGGACGCAAACTTTTGAATATATTTGAATTGGTTGTAAATGCTTCAAGTGAGGAAGAAATAATAATTACAAATGAAAAAGTGCTCCAATTAGTTCAGCAAAATACTGTTTTATATGACAAAACTGGCGAACAACATTATGATATTGTTTCGGCCTTTATAAAATCAATTCGTGGAAGTGACCCGAATGGCTCAGTATATTGGTTGGCAAGAATGATTGAAGCTGGCGAGGACGTTAAATTTATTGCTCGTCGAATGTTGATTTTATCGAGTGAAGATATTGGAAATGCTAATCCAACAGCGTTCATAATGGCAAACAATACTTTTCAAGCAGTTTCGACCATAGGTTATCCCGAAAGTAGAATATTATTGAGTCAATGTGCTATTTATTTGGCTACTTCTCCAAAAAGTAATGCGAGTTACATGGCAATAAATGAAGCACAACAAGTTGTAAAACAAACCGGAGATTTACCAGTTCCTATTCATTTGCGAAATGCTCCAACGAAATTAATGAAGGAATTGGGGTACGGTGAAGACTATAAATATTCGCACGATTTTGCTAATAATTTTGCGGAACAAGAATTTTTACCTGATGGAATTTCAGAAACTAAACTATATAATCCAGGCGAAAATGCTAGAGAAAATGGCACGCGTGAATTCTTAAAAAACCGTTGGAAAGATAAATACGGTTATTAATTAAAGTTTACAATATTTAATTTTTCGGAAATCAATTTTTCATTTTCATAATAATCGAAAATCCAATCGTTATTGTTTTTGTATACAACTCCTTGTCTCATAGCTTCTTCAACAATAAAAATTGAAGGATTATTAGTTTTGGCTATTGTCAATACTAAATTAGGAATGCCAGTGTCATTAGTTAATAATTGAAATAAATTCGCACCTAACGGTTTTGCAAATAAATTTTGATTTAAAATTGGTACTTTAACATTGCTATTATTATTGCTATTGTTATTGACACTGCTATTGACATTGCTATTGACATTGCTATTACCACTATATTTATAATCCAGTTTTTCAAAAGAAGAAAACGCTTCTCTCAACGCTTGGTTATAAGCAACTTGTAATTCTTTCTCCCTGCTTCTTCCTTCAAATGAGGTAAATACTACAGCATTTTTACAGTCTTTTAAAACCACTGTCAATTTAGTTACAAATAAATTTCCATTACTTTTAACATCAACATACACTTTATTACAGTTATTTTCTACTACTTCATTTGGTAAAATATCAGTATCAAAGTAGGTTATGAAACCATATTTTTCCATTAATAATTTTGTAAGTGTGTTTAAACGATATTGGTCTTTTTCCTTAATAAATTCAAATTTCGAAGGAACAATAGCATATTTATAATCGTTTAATGATTGAGAAAAACTTAAGCTCGTTGCTAAAAATAGCAATAGAAATAATACTTTTTTCATAATTTATAGGTGGTTTTTTAATTCTAATAAATGAGAAACTTGTTTTATATTTTCATATGATTTTGATGTATCAATATTAAATAAAATAGCATCCATTCCAAAATTTAATGCGCCATTTACATCGGCATCAATACAATCACCAATCATAATACTGTTTGATTTAGTGGCTTTAGCTTCTTTAACTGCATATTCAAAAATCAAAGGATTTGGTTTTTTTACCCCAGCCATTTCTGAATTGGTTACCGTATCGAAATAATGTTGAATATTTGAATTTTTTAATTTATTACCTTGAATTTCTTGAAATCCATTGGTGATAATATGCAAATTGTATTTTGGTTTTAGATAATCTAAAATTTCAATTGCACCATCAAAAAGGTAATTGAATTTTGGCAAATATTCGATGTATTCTTCAGATAAGAAAATTATTTTATCATCGTCAATTTCGTAATTTAATAGTTGGAACGTATCTTTTAATCTACCTAAACGCAACTCAAATTGGGTGATTTTATCAACCCGATACCATTCCCAATATTTAATGTTTATAGGCACATAATGAAAAAGAAACTGTTGTAAATCGAGATTAATTGCGTGTTTTTTGAAAATAGTTTCAATAGCTAAAGCTGAATTTTTTTCAAAATCCCAAAGGGTGTGATCTAAATCAAAAAATACATGGTCAATTTTCATACTTAATTTCTATTTGCTTTAAGCTTATAAAATCCCTTCATCTGTAAAACTCAAATATCCGTGTTCGGTGATAATTAGATGATCTAAAATAGTAATATCTAAACTTTCGGCAGCTAATTTTATTTTTTTTGTAATCTTGATATCGGCATCACTGGCTTTTAAAGTTCCCGACGGATGATTGTGACAAAGAACAATTCCTGTTGCTCCAATTTCTAATGCATGTTTGAATATCAATCGGACATCAACTAAAGTCGCAGTTATTCCTCCTTTACTCAACTGCGATTTTGAAACAATATTATTGGAATTATTGACATAAATTATCCAAAATTCTTCGTGAGGTAATTCTCCAATTATGGGCTGCATAATTTCAAAAATCATCTTACTAGAAGTTATCTTTTTTAATTCTGCGGCTTCCTCTCCCCTTCTTCGTCGCCCCAAATCCATTGCTGCAATTATAGAAATAGCTTTTGCTTCGCCAATTCCTTTGAAAGTTACCAATTGCGATAATGATAATTTTCCCAAAGCATTCAAGTTATTATCCACGCTTGACAATATCCTTTTGCTCAATTCGACTGCGCTTTCATTCCTGCTTCCAGAACCTATTAATATCGCTATCAATTCGGCATCGCTTAAAGCAGCTTTCCCTTTTAACATTAATTTCTCTCGCGGACGGTCGTCTTCCGACCAATTTGTAATTGGGAATGAATTATTTTCCATTGAATAATAAGATAAAAGGCGTTTAATAATAAAGTGAAAATAATTCTATTTAATTACTCAATTAAAGCTTTAACATCGTCAAAGTTTAAACCTCCGTAATTTCCAGAACTCATCAATAATAGTGCTGAATTTTCAAAATTGATATTGAATAAATACTCTTTAAAGGCTGCAGGATTAGTATAAATAATCAAATCTTCGCGGTTGAACGCTTTTGCAATTTGATCATACGTTACTTCTTCCAACTGTTTTATTTTTACTGCGTCTGGCGAATAAAAAACCACTGCAATATCAGCAAATTCAAGTGCGCCTTGATATTCTTTAAGAAATTCAGCATTCAAACTACTGTAAGTATGCAATTCCAAACACGCAACTAAAGTACGATTTGGATATTGTTCTTTTACAGCTTTGGTCGTTGCAGCTACTTTACTTGGCGAATGTGCAAAGTCTTTATAGGCAACTTTCGATTTACTTTCTGCAATTTTTTCTAAACGTTTTGAAGCCCCTTTAAAACTAGCAATTGCTTCGTAAAAATCAGCTTCATCAACACCCATATTTTGGCAAATCCATTTTGCACCAGCCAAATTATTTAAATTATGAGCTCCAAAAACTTCGATTGGCATTGCTCCTTCTGGAGTTTCTAATAAGGTAACTCCATCTTTTACAGAATATTCTGGTGTTGAATACGGTAATTTACGAATAGGATTTGAGGCAGCTTCCGCCACTCTTTTCACTTCTGAATCGTCTTCATTATAAACCAAAATACCACCATTGGTAATCATTTTGATGAAAATTTCAAACTGCTCAACATAATTTTCATACGTTGGGAAAACATTAATATGATCCCACGCAATTCCAGAAATCAAAGCGATATTGGGTTGATACAAATGAAATTTTGGACGTCTATCCATTGGCGAAGACAAATATTCATCTCCTTCAAGGACAATAAAATCGTTCTCTTCTGTTAAATGAACCATTGTGTCAAATCCTTCTAATTGTGCGCCTACCATATAATCAACTTGAATATTATGGAAATGCATCACGTGCAAAATCATCGAGGTAATTGTTGTTTTCCCATGGGAACCGCCAATTACAACACGAGTTTTATTTTTTGATTGTTCGTACAAAAATTCTGGATAGGAATAAATTTTCAATCCTAATTCTTGTGCTTTAAGCAATTCCGGGTTATCGGATTTAGCATGCATTCCTAGAATTACAGAATCGATATCGGAAGTTATTTTTTCAGGAAACCATCCTAATTGCTCAGGTAAAATTCCTTTTTTTTCTAATCTGGATTTTGAGGGTTCAAAAATAGCATCGTCACTTCCTGTAACTTGATATCCTTTATTATGCAATGCCAATGCTAAATTGTGCATCGCGCTTCCTCCAATTGCTATAAAATGAGTACGCATTATTTAACTTGTTTATGAATATTTAATTTTTTATTTCTTCTAAAATTGACTTTGCTTTTTCGGGCTGTCCCATTTTATTTTTATACAAATTAGCTAGAATTCGATAGGCATTTTTTGATTTACTAATTTCTACCGCTTTTTTATATTGCACTTCTGCTTCTTTAAATCCACCAAAATATTCTGCAATATGGCCTTTTGAGAGATAACCGTCAACTGCTGAAATTTGTGCTATTTCATTTGCGTAAAGCAGTGCCTTTTTCTCACTACCGCCAACAATTCCTGGTAATTGTAAATACAATTCAACCAATGCCAATCTCGCTTCAATGTGTTTCGGATTTAAGGAAATCGCTTTTTCAAATGATGATTTAACTTCCGATATCAATCCTAATGCCTTAAATTTATTACTCTCTTTGGCTTTCATACCCAAGACGCCACCATATTTATAATAATAATTAGCCTCCGATGGTTTTAATTGCTTTAATTTCTTGTAATAATAAATCGCATTGTCCCAAGATTTATTTTGACCTTCAATATCCCCTAAATATTCTAGTGTTTTTAAACTACTAGGATTGTCTTTCAAATAATTTTGAAACAATACTTTTGATTGCTCAAAACTCTTAGAAAGGTACAATTTCTCTGCTTTATCAAAATCCGTTTGAGAAATTGCAAACATTGGAATTAAGAGTAAAAAAAGAAATAGATATCGTTTCATTTAGTGAGATTTCAATAATAAATTTCATCCTTGTCAAAAATAAGAAATTAAGATTAGAATTACTTTGAAATTAATAAAGGATTTAGATAATTTTATTTATTAGAAAATTATAATTGTATATTCGAAAACCTTAAGATATTTATTAAATTTTATTTAATTTAGCATCATGAAAAACATAATAGTTACAGGTACTTCGAGAGGGATTGGATTAGAATTAGCGTTGCAATTTGCAAATGCTGGTTACCACGTTTTAGCACTTTCAAGAAAAACGCCTCAAATATTAATAGAAAATAATAATGTTACTTGTCTCTCCGTAGATTTATCTAAGGAGGAAGATTTGACGCAAGTGGAACAATTTTTAGCTTCTTCAATGAAAAAAATAGATGCAATAGTTCACAATGCTGGTGCTTTATTACTAAAACCATTTGAAGAAACTTCAGCTGAAGAATTTGAAAATATCTACAAAGTAAATGTTTTTGGAGTTGCTAATTTGACTAGAATTTGTTTGCCATTTCTTACAAAAGGAAGTCACGTTGTTACGATTAGCAGCATGGGAGGAATTCAAGGAAGCATGAAATTTGCTGGATTATCAGCTTATAGCTCAAGTAAAGGCGCGGTAATTACACTTTCTGAATTACTGGCGGAAGAATACAAGGATAAAGGAATTTCCTTTAATGTATTAGCATTAGGAGCTGTACAAACAGAGATGTTAGCCGAAGCATTTCCGGGTTATCAAGCGAATTTATCGGCATCAGAAATGGCCAATTACATTTTTGATTTTACCTTAACAGGGAATAAATATTACAACGGAAAAGTAATACAAGTATCATCATCAACGCCTTAAAATAAAATTCTTGAACGAAACATTATCAAAATATATCCCAGAACAAGCTGTAAAACCAGTTTTTGAATTAATCGTTGCCAACCAAGTTCATCTTAAAATTGTAAACGAAAGAGTTACAAGACATGGAGATTATAGAAGGGGCACAAGTGGAAAACATGAAATTACAGTAAATGCCAATTTGAACAAATACAAATTCCTAATTACATTAATCCACGAGATTTCCCATTTAGTTGCCTTTGAAAAATTTGGTAGAAACATAAAACCTCACGGAGACGAATGGAAATATAGTTTTCAATTGTTGATGGTTCCTTTTATTCGTCCAGAAATTTTCCCACCAAATATTTTGCCTTTATTGGCTCGACATTTCAAAAATCCAAAAGCGAGTAGTGATACCGATGCTACATTATCTTTGGCATTAAAACAATATGATGCTGAAAACGATAAAAACTATATCTTTGAACTCCCTTACGGAAGTGTTTTTAGAATTTCAAATGGGAAGGTTTTTAAGAAAATTGCTCAAAGAGTAAAAAGATACGAATGTGTAGAAATAAGTTCAGGGCGAATTTATTTATTTAATCCAAATGCAGAAGTAGAGCTTTTAAAAAATTAGAAAATGAATAAAAATTATTATGCCATTCTAATGGCTGGTGGAGTTGGATCAAGATTTTGGCCTGTTAGTACAACTGAATTTCCTAAACAATTTCATGATATGCTTGGATCAGGTGACACCCTAATCCAAAAAACTTTCAGCAGATTATCAAAACTTATTCCTGTTGAAAATATTCTAATTCTAACTAATGAAAAATACAATAACTTGGTTCTTGAACAATTGCCAATGGTAAAACAAGAGCAAGTTTTATTGGAGCCTGCGATGCGAAATACCGCTCCTTGTATTTTATATGCTTCACTAAAAATAAAAAAACAAAATCCCGATGCTGTAATGGTTGTTGCTCCAAGCGACCATTGGATTGAAGACGAAGCGCTGTTTACTGAAAATTTAAAACAATGTTTTGACTTTTGTTCGAATGAGGATTCTTTAATGACATTAGGTATAAAACCAACTTCCCCAAATACTGGATTTGGCTATATTGAATATAATAAATCAGATAATAATCCAATAAAAACTGTCAATCAATTTCGTGAAAAACCAGATTATGAAACTGCAAAATCATTTCTTGCAAGTGGAAATTTTTTATGGAATGGAGGAATTTTTATTTGGTCAGTAAAATCTATAGTGGAAGCTTTTGAAAAATTCCAACCACAAATGACTGGTTTGTTTTTAAAAGGTTTTGAAAATTACAACACCAATTCAGAAGCCAATTTTATTAATGAAAATTATGCAAACGCTGAAAATGTGTCGATTGATTATGCTATTTTAGAAAAAGCCAAAAACGTTTATGTTTTACCGGCAACTTTCGATTGGAATGACCTTGGAACTTGGGGTTCATTGCATGAAAAATTAGATAAAGACGAAAATAATAATGCAGTTGTAAACGCTACCGTTTTATTAAAAAATTCTTCAAGTAATATCATTAGTACTTCTAAAGATAAATTAGTGATTATTGATGGATTAGAAGATTTTATTGTAGTTGATAAAGACAATGTTTTACTTATTTATCCTAAATCAAAAGAGCAGGAAATTAAAGGTGTTGTTGCCAGTTTAAAACAATAATTTACTTGCCCATTAGGTAGGCTTCCCGAACTTTTTTAAACAAATTCGAAGAATATACAAAATCAACTATTGCTTGGTTGTCGGTTCTAAAGACCTCTTCTTTATTGCCTTCCCAAGCTTTTAAACCGTTTTTAAGGAAAATTATTTTCTCTCCAATTTCCATAACGGAATTCATATCGTGAGTATTGATAACAGTTGTAATATTATATTCTTCCGTGATTTCTTTAATCAAATTATCAATTAAAATTGCCGTATTTGGATCTAAACCAGAGTTAGGTTCGTCGCAAAATAAATATTTTGGATTATTTACAATTGCCCTTGCAATAGCAACACGTTTTTGCATTCCGCCAGATATTTCGGCAGGATATTTTCCGTTTGCATCAATAAGATTCACTCTTTTCAATACGAAATTTACTCGATCTTGAATTTCAGATTTAGAATTATTAGTAAACATTTTTAAAGGGAAACCTACATTTTCTTCAACTGTCATTGAATCGAAAAGAGCGCTTCCTTGAAAAACCATCCCAATTTCTGTTCGTAATTCTCTTTTATCTTCTGCAGATAAATTAGAGTAAATTCTTCCGTCAAATGAAATAGTTCCCACTTCTGGTGTATGAATTCCGAGTAAACTTTTAAGCAATACTGTTTTACCAGAACCACTTTGCCCGATAATTAAATTCGTTTTTCCTGTTTCAAAAATTGTCGAAACTCCTTTTAGGACTTTGCTTTCGCCAAATGACTTTTCTATGTTCTTAATTTCTATCATTAGGTCAAAAGGAGTTGCGTTAAAATATAATTCACTGCAATAATTGAAACTGAAGCCCAAACAAATGAAACTGTACTTGCTTTTCCAACTTCAAGCGCTCCACCTTTCATATAATATCCATGGAAAGAAGGAATAGTGGCTAAAATAAGTCCGAAAATAAATGTTTTTATAAATGCGTAGGCGATATGAAATGGAATAAATTTTTGTTGTAACCCTGAAACAAAATCAGCTTCGGTCCCAAAGCCTCCATAAACAGCAGCAATATAACCACCTGATATTCCAATAAACATTGAAATACCAATTAAAAAAGGATACAATAACAATGCAACTAATTTAGGGAAAACCAAATAATTTAGGGAATTTACTCCCATAACTTCCAAAGCGTCAATTTGCTCAGTAACTCTCATTGTTCCAATACTCGACGTTATAAAAGATCCCATTTTTCCTGCCATTACAACCGAAATAAAAGTAGGTGCAAACTCTAAAATTACAGATTGTCGGGTTGCAAATCCAATTAAGTATTTTGGAATTAAGGGATTGGTTAAATTTAAGGCCGTTTGAATTGCTACAACACCACCAACGAAAAACGAAATAAACGCTACAATTCCAAGAGAACCAATGATTAAATCGTCAATTTCTTTATAAATGAGAACTTTCATAACCGACCATTTAGTAGGCTTTTTGAAAATTTCACCCCACATCATGAAGTATTTTCCGATTTGCGATATATAACGAATAAGCATCATAAAATAAATATATTGGCGAAATTAACGATAAGTTGTGACTTTTGAATTATTAGGGATGTTAATTTTGAAAAATCAGTAGATTGACTATTTGAAGATTTTATCTTTCATCTTTTTAAATCGATAATTTCTTATAAATTTTGCCTGTTCTTTTGTAACTAAAAGCGGTTTCTGATTAAATTTTGCTCTCAAAAACCCTTGTATGTAATCCAGAAACAACAATGGTTTTCCTTTCAAAAAAGCCAATTTCATTGAAGCAATCGAAGTAATTAAAAAACCATAACCTATTGAATAGAAAGCTTCTCCTTGTTTGAATCGTGAAGCTTTATTGTAATTTGCCCCCGTAGGTTTTAAATGTTTGACTTTCAAAGTCGCATCGGTAACTACTTTCCATCCGTAAAATTTACAAAGCAATTCATCAACAGTATCCCAACCCATTGCTGGTTTTAAATTCCCAATTTGAAGGAAACTTTCTTTTCTATAAGCTTTAAATGCACCGCGAATATGATCTTTATCGGTTAGGTTTTCCAAAATCCATTCGCCATTTTTTTCTATGTAAGCAAATCCGCCTGCCATTCCAATTTTACTATCACTTTTAAAATGATTTAAAATTGTCTCAAAATAATTGTTCGGCAAAATTAAATCAGCATCCAATTTTACGATAATATCATAATTCGAATCTATTGTTTCAAAACCCTTATGGAAAGCTTGAATAACTTTACTTCCAGGCATGTGAATCGCTTCAGAAGTTTTATTTACCAATGAAATAAAAGGATGGTTTTTACTGAAATCATCAACAATTACAGCAGTATCATCAGTAGAATTATCATTTACGACGACCACTTTTGAGGGCAAAACAGTTTGTGAAACCAATGATTCTAATGTCAGAGCTATAAAATCCGCTTCATTGTGGGCCGGAATAATAATGTAATATTTCATTTTTTTACAAAGTCTACTGCAAATATCATTATTTTTGTAGTGATTAAAAAATAACTTTCATTTGAAAAAGAAAATAGCTGTTGTTATTGTTACTTTTAACGGGGAAATTTGGTTAAAAAAGAACTTGAATTCATTATTAAATTCAAATTATCCAATTGATATTATTATCGTTGACAACGCCTCAACTGATAAAACCATATCTACAATTAAGGAATTTAGCACAATTGAACTTATTCAAAGCAAAGAAAATTTAGGCTTTGGCAAAGCCAATACTATTGGAATTGATTTTGCACTAAAAAAAGGTGCAGACGCAGTTTTGTTATTAAATCAGGACACTTGGATTTATGAAAACACCATTTCAAGTTTAGTTGAAGCCTTATTCGAAAATTCAAATTTAGGCATCGTTAGTCCTTTGCATTATTCAGCAGATGAAAAAACTTTTGATGAAAATTTCAACACCTATTTCAATAGATTTGAAAAAGAAGAAGATACAGAATCGATTCGAATAGTTTCTTTTATTAATGCTGCAGCTTGGTTAGTTTCTAAAGATTGCTTTACTAAAACGGGCTATTTTGATCCAATATTTAGTCATTATGGTGAAGACAGAAATTTCTGTGAACGTGTTAAATACCATGGATTTAAAATTGGCGTGGTGAAAAATTCAGCAATTTGTCATGATCGAATAGTAAAATTAAATCCAGATAAAATAGAATTACAATCAAAGTATTTGGTTTTAAATCAGATGATTAATTGCAATAATTCACTTTTTATTTCATTGTTTTTAGGATTAAAATCAGTTTTTGGGTTATCAAAATTTCATTTCTCAAATCAAGGTGCATTAAAAACGATTTCTTTATTTATTAAACTTCTATTGTATTATTTTAACTTACTTTTGAATATTGGAATGATATTAAAAATTCGAAAAAATTCAATTAAAGGGATAAATGGTGTATTACCGCTATAATTATGTCAAATAAAGAAACTCACAAACAAGCTTTTTTCTTTACCATAATTAATTATGTAGGAATTCTTATTGGAATTATTTCTACACTTTTTATTTATCCGAAAAATAAAGAAATGCTTGGGATTTTCAGATATGTAGAATCTTTAGCTCAAATTTTATTTCCAATAATGCTATTAGGAGCATCACAAACACTGATTAAATTTGGACCAAAATTAGATTCTAAACAAGAAAAACAACTATTTTCTTATAGTGTTTTATCCATTTTTTCAATCGGAATTATTTTACTTTCAATAATTGGAATAGCTTCATTAATTCCTGCATTATCTGGTTTCAAATATATTTATTTGGCTTTCCCAATTGGATTATCACTAGCTTTAATCGATTTGTTTAAAAAACAATCTACAATTATTGGTAAAATAGCTATCCCTACATTTTTTGACAATATAATTCCAAAACTTATTTTACCAATAGTATTTTTATTGGTTTTAAACCAATTTTATTCTATTCAAGAGTCGCTTTTTTTCTATATTATTTCATATGGATTGATAGCTTTATTTGTAGGGATTTATCTGTTTTATTACTTCAAACCAAAATTTGAATTCGATTTTAAATCGTTATTTTCAGAGATAAGCAAGAAAGAAATGTACCGCTTTTCGATGTTTGCATTTGCGGGAAGTTTAGGGTCTGTATTTGCCTTTCGAATCGACTCCATAATGATTCCAAAATTCATTTCAATGGAAGCAAATGGTACTTTTAGTATCGGAATAACATTGGCTTCAGCCCTAGCGGTGCCTGCAACTGGAATTTTTATTTTATATGCACCAATAATTTCTAACTACATTAAAAACAACCAAATTTCAGAACTTGATTTAAAATACAAGGAAATTTCAAAGTTACTTTTCTTTATTGGAGCGCTACTTTATAGTTGTATTTTCTTGGGAATTAATAATTTATTTATGCTTTTGCCAACTCATGAAAATCTAATTGATTCAATTCCTGTAATCTTAATTTTAGGATTTAATGTTTTGATCAACATGGGAACTGGATTTAATGGGGAAATAATTACGTATTCTAAATATTATAAATTCAATTTGATAGCAATTGGATTATTAATTTTATTAAATATATCTCTTAATCTGTTGTTTATCAAAGTGCTAAACTACGGAATTGAAGGAGTTGCCGTTGCCTCTTTGATTTCTATGATACTCTTTAATTTATCGAAATTGGTATTTATTTATAAGAAATTCAAAATCCTACCTTTCGATAATTCGTATTTGAAATTGATTTTGGTATTTGCAATTGTACTAGTAATTAGCTATTATTTACCGATATTAAACAACCATTTATTGAATTTAATTTACAAAACACTATTCTGCTTGTCAATAAATCTGTTGGTTATTTACAAATTAAAATTAGTTTATTCTTACAATTTTTGGCTTGAAAAAACGATTCAGAAATTGAGATTCTAATATCGATATACAAAAGCGTTAACATTCATCCCAGCTCCTACCGAAGCAAAAAGTAAAACATCACCCTTTTTTATTTCGTGATTTTCAAGTTGGTTGTTCACCAATAAATCATATAATGTTGGAATCGTTGCCACACTACTATTTCCTAAAAAGTTAATACTCATAGGCATAATTCCTTCAGGTGGAGTTTGATTGTATAATTTATAAAAGCGGTTTATAATTGCTTCATCCATTTTTTCATTGGCTTGATGGATTAGAATTTTCTTCACCTCATCAATTGCAATTCCACTTTTCTCCAAGCAGCTTTTCATGGCAGTAGGAACATTGCTTAAAGCAAATTCGTAAATTTTTCTTCCGTGCATTTTTATATAAAAAACATCTGGATCTAAATCACTATTGTACGATTTTCCATAAAAAAGGTAGTCTTTTTCAGTATAAGTATAGGAAGCGCTTTCGTGAGATAAAATACCACAATTTTCATCAGTAGTTTCTACAATGGTTGCCCCTGCTCCATCGGCATAAATCATAGAATCACGATCGTGAGGATCTACAACTCTTGATAATGCCTCTGCTCCAATAACCAAACATTTTTTGGCCATTCCGGATTTAATTAAAGCATAGGCTTGTAACATACCCTCGATCCATCCTGGACAACCAAAAAGGATATCAAAAGCAACGCATTTTGGATTTTGAATTTGTAATTTATTTTTTACACGAGCAGCTAAACAAGGTAATGCATCCGATTGAATGGTTCCGCTTTTTATATCGCCAAAATTATGAGCAACAATAATATAATCTAACGATTCTGGATCAATTCCTGCATTTTTAATTGCTTTGTCTGAAGCCAAATAGGCCATATCGGAAGTAATTATTGAGGAGTCAGCATACCTTCTTTCTTCGATTCCTGTAATTCCTTTGAATTTTCCAATAACAGTTTCGTTGTTATAGGCAAACGGAGTTCCGTCTTCATTCATGAAATGATGATTGCTAAAATCTAAATTACTTACAATAATTTCTGGTAGGTAACTTCCGGAGCCTGTTATTTTTATGTTCATCGATTTGAAATATAATTACAAGCTAATTTAATAATTAAAATTGTCAATTAACGATAAATCAACCTAATGAAGTGCGTAATTATGAATTAAGCAAATTTTGAGTTCAATACTTATCGATTATTTATTATTATTATCAATATTTATTTTAATTTGCATAATGGTAGCCAAACTTAAAGCTTGAGTTTTTATTTTTTCAGCATTTGTGCCTACAAAATTATCATCAACCGAGTCATTAAAGTGATTTAACCAAATGGTGAATAACTCAGGTGTTAGATTTTCTTTTTCATTGATATCCAAGTGAATTTTAGTAAGATTATTGAAATACCCACCTGTATCGAAAATAGCTTGTGACCAAAATGTAACTAATATCGGTAAATGTTCTACCAACTTAATTTTCACAACATCCGTAAAAATGTAACTTATAGAAGCATCTGACAATAATCTTTTATAAAAGTTATCAACTAAATAATATAAATCGTCTTGGTTTTCTATGTCTTTCATATTCAAATATAAAAAAAATCCATCTCGAAATTTGACATTTGAGATGGATTTAACTTAAAATTATTTTGTTTTAATTTTCCATATATGCTTCAATTGGAGCACAAGAACAAACTAAATTTCTATCTCCGTATGCATCATCCGTTCTTCTAACGGTAGGCCAAAATTTGTTTTCAGAAATGTATTCCAATGGGAAAGCTGCTTTTTCACGGGTGTAAGGAAAATTCCAAACATCAGCGGTAACCATCATTAAAGTATGAGGCGCATTTTTCAAAACTGTATTGTGATCCTCAATGGTGCTTGCTTCAATTTCTTTTCTAATTTCAATCATTGCATCACAAAAACGATCCAGTTCTTCTAAATTTTCACTTTCTGTTGGTTCGATCATTAATGTTCCTGCAACTGGAAATGAAACTGTAGGTGCATGAAAACCATAATCCATTAAACGTTTTGCAATATCGGTAACTTCAACTCCTTTTTGTTTGAAAGGGCGACATTCCAAAATCATTTCGTGAGCTGCACGACCCATTTCACCAGAATATAAAGTATCATAATGACCGTTCAAACGCTCTTTAATATAATTCGCATTTAGAATTGCATATTTAGTAGCGTTGGTAACTCCTTCAGCACCCAACATAGAAATGTATCCATAAGAAATCAAACATACTAATGCTGATCCCCAAGGAGCTGCTGATATTGCGGTAATGGCGTTTTCTCCACCAGTACAAACTATAGGATTTGAAGGTAAAAACGGAACTAATTGTGGTGCAACACAAATTGGACCAACACCAGGACCACCTCCACCGTGCGGGATTGCAAATGTTTTATGAAGATTCAAGTGGCAAACATCAGCACCAATTGTAGCTGGATTTGTTAATCCAACTTGCGCATTCATATTAGCACCATCCATATAAACCTGGCCTCCATTATCGTGAATTATTTGAGTAATTTCTCTAATTGCGCTTTCAAAAACTCCATGTGTAGATGGATAAGTTACCATTAAACAAGAAAGTTCGTCTTTGTATAAAATTGCTTTTTCGCGCAAATCATCAACGTCAATGTTTCCGTTTTCAAGGGTTTTAGTAACTATAACTTTCATTCCAGCCATGGCTGCAGAAGCAGGATTTGTTCCGTGTGCCGATGATGGAATTAAGGCAATATTTCTATGGTGATCTCCACGAGATTGATGGTAAGCACGAATAACCATAAGTCCGGCATATTCTCCTTGAGCACCTGAATTTGGCTGTAAAGTTGTTCCAGCAAAACCGGTTATTTCATTCAATTGTTGCTCTAATTTAGTCAACATTTCTTTGTATCCTTGCGCTTGTTCAAATGGTACAAATGGGTGAATATTATTCCACATTGGATTACTCAAAGGCAACATTTCAGCTGCAGCATTCAATTTCATTGTACATGAACCAAGAGATATCATAGAATGATTCAATGATAAATCTTTTCTTTCCAACATTTTGATATAACGCATCATTGCAGATTCTGAATGATATCTGTTAAATACTTCGTGTTTTAAAAATTCCGAAGTTCTTTCTAAATGTTCTGGGAAATGATTAGTAGAAGTTAATTCTTGAATTGCAGTTGCCTGAGTTCCATTTGCAGCAGCAAAAACTTCAAGAATTTTATTTAAATCGGAAATACTTGTAGTTTCATTCAAAGAAATTGAAACGGAAGTATCGTCAATATAATAGAAGTTAATTTCATTTTCTAAAGCCAATTTGTTCACTTTCTTAGCATCTGCTTTTACAACAATAGTGTCAAAAAAGGCATTATTGGTTTGCTCGTAACCTAATTTTTTCAATTCATTTGCTAATGTAGCTGCAGCTGCATGAACTTTATTTGCTATATATTTTAATCCATTTGGTCCGTGAAAAACAGAATACATCCCTGCCATTACCGACAATAATACTTGTGCTGTACAAATATTTGAAGTCGCTTTATCTCTTTTAATATGCTGCTCACGAGTTTGTAACGCCATTCTTAAAGCACGATTCCCGTTGGTATCAACTGTAACTCCGATGATTCTTCCAGGCATACTTCTTTTAAACTCATCTTTTGTAGCAAAATAAGCAGCGTGAGGACCTCCATAACCTAACGGAATTCCAAAACGTTGTGTAGTTCCTAAAACCACATCGGCGCCCATTTCTCCTGGAGGAGTCAATTTCACTAAGCTTAAAATATCTGCTGCTACGGCAACTTTAATTTCATTTTCTTTAGCTTTTGCAATAAAAGAAGCATAATCATGAACTTGTCCGAATTTCCCTGGATACTGTAAAATTGCACCGAAAAATTCATTTGAAAAATCAAAAGTTTCGTGATTTCCAATTACCAATTCAACACCAATAGGAGCTGCACGAGTAATTAATACAGATAAAGTTTGTGGTAAAATTTCTTCGGAAACAAAGAACTTAAAAGTATTATTTTTCTTTTGATCACGAGTTCTTACGTCAAATAAAAGCGCCATTGCTTCAGCAGCAGCAGTACCTTCATCCAACAAAGAGGCGTTTGCAATTTCCATTCCAGTTAATTCAATAACCATAGTTTGAAAATTTAAAATCGCTTCCAAACGTCCTTGAGCAATCTCGGCTTGATAAGGCGTGTAAGCAGTGTACCAACCCGGATTTTCAAAAATATTTCTCTGAATAACTGCGGGAACAATCGCTTGATTGTAACCTAAACCGATGTAGGTTTTAAACACTTTATTTTTATTTCCCAATTCAGCAATATGATTTGAAAATTCATATTCTGACATTGCAGGTGCTAAATTTAATGGTTTTTTTAATCGAATATCTTCTGGAATAGTTTCAAGAATCAATTGATCAAGTGACTTTGCACCAATTGTTTTTAGCATATGTTGAAGCTCATTTTCATTTGGTCCAATATGTCTTAAAGCAAAAGCATCTGTTTTCATATTTTTAGTAAAAGTGTTGTTGTTATTTAGAAGTGCAAATTTATGTATTAAATTCAAAATTTTACGGGATTTTGATGCCAATTTCTAAGTATTTTTCAACTAAAAGCCATTCTTATTAACAGTTTAATTATTTTTGTTTAATGAAGCAATTGAAACAACTTTTTGATTTTTACCTCGATTCTAGTATTCATGTTGCTTTGTCGTGTTTTGCACTTGTAAATTGCACTTACTTAATCTTAAACATTTCAATAAATTATTCGGTTGCCTTATTTGCCTTTTTTGGAACAATTGCCGGCTATAATTTTGTAAAATTTGATGCCTTGGCCAGAGCAAAAAAAAATAACATGAGTTGGAAATTAAAAGCAATCGCAGGATTGAGTTTTCTTTCTTTAATAATTGGAATTTACTACTTCCTAGAACTTCAAAAAAACACTAAAATTATTGCATCCGTAGTTTTAATTTTGACCATATTATACACTTTACCCTTTTTCCCAAATAAAAGAAATGCTCGCAATTGGGCGGGATTCAAAATTTACATCGTGGCTATTTGCTGGGTTGGCGTGACTTTACTCCTGCCAATAATTAATTGCGATTATAAAATAAATTTCCAAATAGGAATACTAATCCTACAGAGATTACTTCTTATATTTTCATTAATATTAATATTTGAGATAAAAGATTTGAAAAATGACGATCCCCATTTAAAAACGGTACCACAACAAATTGGTGTTGCAAAAACTAAAAATCTCGGTTTCGTTTTGTTGATTTTATTTGTTGGCTTAAGCAGTCTCAATTACAATATCAATTTCAATTTCAATGACAATGGCAATGGGAATATCAATGGCAATTTCAATTATCAATATTTAGAATTGAATTTTGTAATTGCAATTGTAATTGGTTTTTTTCTGTTTTTCTCTAATGAAAATCGATCTAAATATTTCACGGATTTTTGGGTAGAAAGTATACCTATTTTATGGTGGGTTTTGTATTTATTCACAAAATAAAAAAAACCGAAGTGTTTTCACTCCGGTTGTACTATTTATAATAATCCTGCTCTTTTAAGCAAAGCATCAGGTTTTGGTTCTTGACCTCTAAAACGTTTGTACAAAACCATTGGATGTTCTGTTCCGCCTTTTGAAAGTACATTTTCTTTAAATTTTGTAGCTACCTCAACATTGAAAATTCCTTTTTCTTGGAAATACGCAAACGCATCAGCATCGAGAACCTCAGCCCATTTATAACTGTAATATCCTGAAGAATATCCACCTTGAAAAATATGAGAAAAAGCAGTACTCATGGCATTTTCCTTTACCTCTGGATACAATTGAGTGGCTGAAAATTGTTCCATTTCAAATGTTTTAACATCAGAAATAGCAGTTGGATCTTGACCATGCCAACCCATATCTAACAATCCAAAACTCAATTGGCGTAAAGTCGCCATTCCTTCTTGGAAGCTGGCACTTTCTTTAATTTTTTGAACTAATTCCATTGGAATCAATTCATTTGTTTGATAATGATGCGCAAATAATGACAAAGCCTCCGCTTCATAACACCAGTTCTCCATTATCTGACTAGGTAATTCTACAAAATCCCAAAAAACGCTTGTTCCTGACAAACTTGGGTAAATTGTATTTGCTAAAATACCATGCAAACCGTGTCCGAATTCGTGAAATAAAGTCGTAACTTCATTAAAAGTTAATAAAGAAGGTTTCGTTGCTGTAGGCCTTGTGAAATTACAAACATTAGAAATGTGAGGTCTTTCATTATTATTATTTAAAACATATTGCGACTTGAACGAGGTCATCCACGCACCATTTCTTTTGCCTTTTCTTGGAAAGAAATCGGCATAAAAAATAGCTACAAGCTCGTTATTTTTATCTTTTACTTCAAAAGTTCTAACTTCTTCGTGGTATTTATCAATGTCGAAAATCTCTTTGAAGGTAATTCCATAAAGTCTTTCTGCGATAGTAAATGCACCATCTAAAACCTTCTCTAATTGTAAATAAGGTTTCAAAATCTCATCATCCAAACTGAACAATTGTTGCTTTAATTTTTCAGAATAATAAGCTCCATCCCACTTTTCTAGTTGGTCGATTCCGTCTAATTTCTTTGCAAATGCCGATAATTCTTCAAATTCTTTTTGAGCTGCCGGTTTGGCTTTTGCCAATAAATCATTTAAAAATGAAATTACCTGTTCGGGTGTTTGCGCCATTCGTTCTTCCAAAACATAATGCGCATGTGTTTTGTAACCCAATAACTGCGCTCTGTCAAAACGTAGTTTGGCAATTTTAAGAACGATATCCTGATTATCGAATTCGTTATTTTGAAATCCTTTAGATCCAAATGAAATTGCCATTTTTTTTCTTAATTCCCTATTATCTGCATAGGTAAGAAAAGGAATATAACTAGGATGATCAAGGGTGAAAATCCAACCGCTTCTATCTTGGCTTTTAGCTAATAGATGTGCAGCCTCAATTGTTCCTTCTGGTAAACCTGATAGGTCTTTTTCATCGGTAATATGCAATTGAAAAGCTTGCGTTTCGGCCAATACATTTTCTCCAAATTGCAAACTTAATTTAGACAATTGCATATCAATTTCTCGTAATTTACTTTTTTTATCTTCCGATAAATTAGCGCCATTTCTAGAAAAACTCTTGTATTTTTTGTCTAATAATGTGGCTTGTTCAGTACTTAAATTAAGTATCTCTTTTTGGTCGTAAACTGCTTTTACTTTTGCAAATAAAGCGGCATTTAATCGAACATCATTTCCAAATTCTGATAATAATGGCGAGATTTCTTGTGCAATTTTTTGCATTTCATCACTAGTTTCAGCTGAATTCAAATTGAAGAAAATACTTGAGGCTCGATCTAAAACATCACCTGTAAATTCCATTGCCACAATTGTGTTTTCAAAAGTTGGCGCCTCTGGATTATTTACAATTGCATCGATTTCGGCTTTTGCAATTTCGATTCCCTTAATTATTGCAGGAAGATAATCTTCATTTTTTATTTGAGAAAAAGGAGCCGTATTGTGTTTTGTATTGAAATACTGAGTTAGGATATTCATGTTTTTAATTATTTATTTCGCCAAGATCCATAAAGAGAGCACTAAATTTCAAAAAAAATATAGCAGAGACTCAATGATTCTTTGCGCAGCTTCCTTTTTTCTTTGCGTGTCTTTGTGTAAGAATATTACTTTTTAAGATTTTCTGAAGATTTATTTACTGAATCTTTCAAGCCTTCTTTGTACAAAATAATTTTGTCTAATACACATTTGTCTTGTGTACCAACAATTTGAGCCGCTAGGATTCCGGCATTCTTTGCGCCATTTAAAGCTACGGTTGCAACAGGAACGCCACCTGGCATTTGCAAAATTGACAATATAGAATCCCAACCATCAATTGAATTACTTGATTTCACAGGAACACCAATTACTGGAAGCGGCGACATCGAAGCTACCATTCCGGGTAAATGAGCGGCTCCTCCTGCTCCAGCAATAATAACTGAAATCCCACGTAGATGTGCATTTTTACTAAACTCTACTAATTTTTCTGGGGTTCTATGTGCCGAAACAATATCCACTTCAGTTTCAATATCAAAACCATTAAGAATATCAATTGCATCTTGCATTACTGGCATGTCGGAAATACTTCCCATTATTACGGCTACTTTCATTTTTTTATATTTAAAGATTTAAAGATTAAAAAATTTAAAGATTCAGATTGAAAACCATTTTTCAATCTTACAATTATTCAATCTTTTAATTTATGAAATTACTCTAATTGTATTCTTAACGTTTTCGGCAATTTTTCGGGCTTCAACCATATTCTCATTTACGATAGTTACATGCCCCATTTTTCTAAAAGGTCGCGTTTCTTTTTTACCATAAATATGAGGCGTTACTCCATTCCAACCCATTATGGTTTCTATGTTTTCATAAACCACATCGCCTGAAAATCCTTCGGCACCGACCAAATTTACCATAATTCCAGCGACTTTACTATCAGTATTTCCCAAAGGTAAATCTAAAATTGCTCGGATATGGTTTTCAAATTGGGATGTATAGCTAGCTTCAATCGTATGGTGTCCGGAATTATGTGGACGCGGTGCAACTTCATTAACGATAATTTCGTCATCGATAGTTTGAAACATTTCGACTGCTAAAAGTCCAACATGATTGAATTTTTCAGAAACAGTTAGAGCTATTGCACGTGCTTTTTCAGCGACTTTATCATCAATTCGTGCTGGGCAAATTACGTATTCTACTTGGTTTGCCTCAGGATGAAATTCCATTTCAACTACGGGATATGTTTTAATTTCTCCCGACACATTGCGACAAACAATTACAGATAGTTCATTTTTGAACGGAATCATTTCTTCAGAAATACATTCTACATTTGGTAAATTATCTAAATCTGATAGTTTTCGAATAATTTTTACTCCCATTCCGTCATAGCCAAATTCAGTGCATTTCCATACAAATGGCAATTTCAAATTTTGGGATTCTGCTTTAAGCGCCTCTAAATTTTCAAATCTTTTGTATGCTGCTGTCGGAATAGTATTATTCGAATAAAAATCTTTTTGAATTCCTTTATTCTGAATTAACCGAAGTGTTTTTGGGGATGGAAATACTTTAATTCCTTCGCTTTCTAATTTTTCTAAAGCGTCTATGTTAACCAATTCAATTTCGAAAGTTAGCACATCAACTTGTTTTCCAAAATTATAAACGGTATCAAAATCCATTAAATTTCCTTGAAAAAATTTATTGCAAGCTATTTTACAAGGCGCTTCATTACTTGGATCGAGAACGTAGGTTTGAATATCGAATTTTCGAGTATCGAACAACATCATTTTCCCTAACTGACCTCCGCCAAGGATTCCTAATTTAAAATCGGAAGAAAAATAATTCATTAAAATAAATTTTTCACAAAGATACTTTAAAAGAGTAAAAATAAAAAGTAACGCTATTTAAAATTATCTACGGACAATTATTCTCTTGGTAAAACTACCATTATTGGTTTCTACTTTTAAAGTATAAATTCCCGTTGCTAAATTTTGAACATCTATAGAATAACTATCTGAAGTCATTGGATTTCTATAGGTAGCAACTAATTTACCATCCAAAGAATATACAGAAACTACATTAATTGAATTATTAACTGAATTTATATTTACAGTTTCAACTGTAGGATTTGGATAAACTACAATATCACTTCTATTGGTAAAATCATTTGTTGATAATGCAGAATTAGTATAACAGTTTGGCGGTATTACAAAATCCGTTCTTATCATATTACTCACCTTATTATTTGCATAACCTTGATTTGTAGTAGCATTATAAAAAGTTAAATCTAATGTTTGGTTACTCGCTCCAAACCAATCTTGAAGAATTGTACTAAATACACGACGATAATCGTGCTGAACGGTTTGTACTTGGTAGTTATTTGCAGTTACAGCTTCTGAAAGATTGATATTTGTTCCTGAAACACCCGGATTTATTGATTTTCCAAAAACAAACATTGGTGCAATTTCTCCGTGATCAGTTCCTAAATTACCATTTTCACCTGCTTTTCTACCAAATTCAGAAAACGGAACTGCAATTACATCGTCTCCTAAATCCTGATTAATTAAATCGGTAATAAATGCATTTATAGATTCTGAAACTTGTGTCAAAAGATTGGCATGAGTTCCCAAATGAGTAGTAGTATTTGAAGCAACTTGAATATCATGGGTGTCAAAACCTCCTATTTTCACTAAATATACCTTTGTTTGTAAACCACCAGATATAAATTTCGCAACTGTTTTTAACTGGTTGGCCAAACTTGTTGAAGGATAAGTAACGCCTGCTGAATTTATTCCTCTACTAAAAGCTGTTGAAATACTTTGTGCATATAAATTTGTTTCGGCATCGCTTGCTAATATAAATCGGATTAAATCTCCGTATTCAGAATTAGGAATTGAAGTTGGCGGCGCCCCTCCCAATCCATTTAAAACGGAGTAAAAACCAGCAGGATCTTGCCCATTTATATTAATTGACATCCCGTGTTCAACTTCTCCATGAAAACCTAAAGAATTATCGCTACTTCCTAATTGAATCCCTAAAGGGAAACTAGCGGTTAAGAAATTGCTATAATAATTTTCTAAAAATCTTCCAATCCAACCACTATCAATATTATTATTGGCAGAAGTTCCGTCACCACCAGTCAACCATAAATCGGTAGACTTAAAGTGTGATTTATCTTGAGAAGGATACCCAACACCTTGCACAACTCTCATTAATCCTCGATCGTACAGGCTTTTAAATCCAGTTAATGCTGGGTGAAGCCCAATTTGATTCGCCAAAGGCAAGGTAGTGTCTAAATTAATCACGCCGTTAGTTTGGCCTGCATTATTTAATTTTATGTTAGGGCGTAAAGCTGCATAAGCATCATATTGATTTAATGGAATTACAGTGTTCAATCCATCATTTGCACCAGATAATTGAACCAATACTATTTTTTTTGCATTCACATTTGGGCAAGTAGTCATTCCTGCCGATTTAAATAAAGCGAATACTTCCGTTGGCAATAGCGATAATGCCGATGCTGATGCGGTTAACTGAATAAAATTCCTTCTTTTCATATAAAATAGTATTAAAACATTTGAGATTCTGGCGCTCTCAAAATATTTGTTACCAATAATTTCAATCTTGATTCTACAACCGTATTTACTCCGGTTGCGATATAATCATCCCAAGCGTTAGTCCAATAGAAATTTGCCATTCCTTGAAGTAAAAAAGTACTCATGAAATAGTTTACTCTATTGGCGTCTGGATTTTGAGCAAAAAGTGCATTACATAATTCAGATGTTAATATAAATGGATCATTGGCAACGGTAATTATATTTCCGTATCTAACTACACTTGAAATATTAATTTTAGTAATTATTGTTGCATTTCCACTAATTCTATTAATTCCATCTAGTAATGATTCTCCTAAACGATACCTTGAAATTAAATTGGTTGCAGAAATCCAATTTTTATCAAATCCTGGCGCTTGATAATAGGCAGGATGTCCGGCAACATTTTCAGGATTAAAAAGCATCATATTAGATCCCGTTAAAAAGCTATTGTATACAAAAAGGGACCAAAACTTATAATAATAATCGTAGGCGCTAGTATTTGGATCTGAAATGGTTGCTTTCAAGAAAGTACAAATTTCAGAAAGCTGATTTATTGGAGATTTTATCATACCACCAATAGTTTCATTGGTAGAATCGGAATCATCCAAATCATAAAAATGCTTACTTTCTAATAATTTTCTAATTATAGGAGCAATTTCATAACCATTATTATAAAAATCTTGTGCTAATGGAGTGATTATGTCGGTTTCAACTTCCGGAGTTATAGTTCCTTTTACAAAATAAATGTACATTTTACGACAAATATTTTTGGCCGTTGCTTGTTGGTTAAAAACCATATTCACAAAATCATTTAACTCAGTGTCCATCCCAGCATCGTTAGTAGCTGCGGTAATAACGGTATTATTAAAAGCGCTACTAAAAGTTTTTGGACTAGTGTGATGAAAAGAAAAAACATTATAACCTTTAGGCAATGAAGTTTCTGGATCAATTACAGATCTGTTACTCATTCTTCTGAAGCCTGTTAAAACTCTAGCTGCTTGCACAACATCAGCTTCAGTATAAGTGGTGTAATTTCCAACCCCAATCTGTGGTCCTTTACCGATTGTAAATAGCTCAAAAAACTCTCTCGCATAATTTTCATTTGGAGCAGTTTTGGTATTTGAAGTATTATTCAAATAATACAACATATTATTGTTCAACGTCATTTTTTTTGCCAAGGTTTTATAATTCCCGTAAGAATAATATAAAAGCAATCGGATATAATCATAAAAATCGGTTGCAGAAGACGAAGCATCTATTTCAACAGTAAAACAAGTTGATAAAAAATGAGATAATTTATATTTTAAGTTAGGACTATTTATTGCATTATACCACCACCAGCCAGCTACAATTGCACCTTTAGCACTTTGTCTAGCAAAAGAAGTAGGCAGGGCTGTAGATTCTGTCCAAAATCCATCAGGAGCAATTGTTGGAAGAGGGTCATATGGCAAATTTACCAGAGGGGTATTTGTTGACAATAATAAATTTAATGCCTGATTTGGTGTTAAAAGCGCGTATTGATCAATTAAAGATCTATGATAAACAAAAGATGCTCTTCTTAATAAATGCCTTGCATTTCTTTGTCCTAAAACACCGGTATGTTGGTCTAATGAAGCCATAACAAATTGATTAATACCATTTAGACTTCAAAAATACAAATTAGTTTAATATAAATTTAAAATTTATTGAAATAAGTTGTTATAATTACTTGTTTTATAATGAATTATTGTTCAGAAAAATAAAATATACGTTGCTTTATCATTTGTAAAATGTGAATTCTATATCTTTGCAGCTTAATAAAAATCAGAAAATTGATTCAATTACACGACAAACAATTTGTTCCTTTTATTTCTGCTGAAGAAATAGATTTTGCAATTGCAACTATGGCCTCTCAAGTAGAAGCTGATTTTGCTGATGAAATTCCTGTATTTATTGGTGTTTTAAACGGTTCATTTATGGTTGTATCCGATTTTATGAAACATTATAAAAAAACCTGTGAAGTAAGTTTTATAAAATTAGCCTCCTACGAAGGGACTACAACCACCAATGAAGTAAAGCAATTAATTGGTTTAAACCAAGATTTAACCGGTAGAACCGTAATTGTTATTGAAGATATCGTGGACACTGGAAATACAGTTGCAGAATTGAAAGAATTGTTCAAAAAACAAAATGTAAAACACTTTAAAATAGCTACTTTGTTTTTCAAACCTGATGCCTATAAAAAAGACCTGAAATTGGATTATATTGGGATTCGAATTCCAAATAAATTCATCGTTGGTTTTGGATTAGATTATGACGGTTTAGGCAGAAATTTACCAGAAGTTTATCAATTAAAATAATAAATAACTACAAATACAACACACATTTAATCATGATTAACATTGTCTTATTTGGAAAGCCAGGGGCTGGAAAAGGAACTCAAGCAGAATTTTTAAAAGAAAAATACAATCTAACTCATTTATCAACTGGTGATATATTTAGATACAATATTAAAAACGAAACTGACTTAGGTAAATTGGCCAAAAGTTACATGGATAAAGGCGATTTGGTTCCTGATGAAGTAACCATAAAAATGCTACAAGACACCGTTGAAAAAAACCCTGATACTAAAGGCTTTTTATTTGACGGATTTCCAAGAACGCTAGCACAAGCAGAAGCTTTAGATGCTTTTTTAGCTACCAAAAATTGGAATATCACTGCAACAATTGCACTGGAAGCAGACGATGAAATCTTAATTAAAAGATTATTAGAAAGAGGAAAAACCAGTGGACGCGTGGACGATCAAGACGAAGATAAAATCAGAAATCGTTACCAAGAATACAATGAAAAAACAGCTCCTTTAATGGATTTTTATAGCAACCAAAATAAATTTTATCCAGTTGATGGAATTGGTTCTATTGAAGAAATTACCAAAAGATTGAGCGCTGTAATTGAAAGTTTATAACTTTTTGTTACTACTAATTTAGAATAAAAACCAAGAAAATGACTGAAGGAAATTTCGTAGATTACGTAAAAATATATGTTTCCTCTGGTAAAGGTGGAAAGGGTTCTACCCATTTGCACAGGGAAAAATTTATTGAAAAAGGAGGTCCTGATGGTGGTGATGGTGGTCGCGGTGGACACGTATATCTTGTTGGAAACAAAAGCCTTTGGACATTATTTCATTTAAAATTTGCCAAACACGTAAAAGCAGGTCATGGTGGCGATGGAGGTTCCGATAGAAGTACCGGTGCTGATGGAGAAGATAAATACATCGAAGTGCCACTAGGAACTGTAGTTCGTGATAAAGAAACCAACGAAATATTATTCGAAATTACAGAACACGGCGAGAAGAGAATTGTTGCTCTAGGAGGAAAAGGTGGTTTGGGAAACTGGCATTTTAGAAGCTCAACGAATCAAACACCGAGGTATTCTCAACCTGGATTGCCTTCAACTGAAATTGATATTATTTTAGAATTAAAAGTTCTAGCCGATGTAGGATTAGTAGGTTTCCCAAATGCTGGAAAATCGACTTTGCTTTCTGTATTAACCTCAGCAAAACCAAAAATTGCTGATTACCCTTTTACCACTTTAAAACCAAATCTTGGAATTGTGGCATATCGTGATTTTCAATCGTTTGTAATTGCAGATATTCCTGGAATTATTGAAGGTGCTGCCGAAGGAAAAGGGCTAGGTCATTACTTTTTACGACATATCGAAAGAAATTCAACTTTGTTGTTTTTAATTCCTGTTGACACTCCAAATATCAAGGAAGAATATGATATTTTAGTTAATGAATTGACAAAATACAATCCCGAAATGTTGGACAAAGAACGCATCGTTGTGATTTCAAAATGCGACATGTTGGACGACGAACTCAAAGCGGAATTAAAAACAGAATTGGATAAAGAGTTTGCAGGAACGCCTTATTTATTCATTTCATCTGTTGCGCAACAAGGTTTAACTGAGTTAAAAGACAAACTTTGGAACATGCTAAATATGGAGGATGACGTTCCTGAAAACAGTCATAATTTATAAGAATTTACACTATTTATTTACCGTTAAATTAATTACAATCCATACAACTTATGTTGATAAGAAAAAATACTGCACATACCTTATTTAGTTTACCTAAATTAGCTACAAATTGTTTTAAATACGGAGTTACTATTGGCTTTACTGGTTCAGTAATTTCTAGAAAAGTAACCAATTCTTTAGGGATTTACAAACATTACGGAATTGTTTATGGCTTTGATGAAGAAGGTGTTTTTTGGATAATTGAAAATAACGTAAACGGAGTAGAATGTGTAACTTTAAAAGACTTTTTAAGTTCAGAGCAACTATTTGAAATAGATTGTTTAAACAATCATTCATTAAGCGGAGATATATTAAATCGAGCTAAAGAAAGGACTTCTTTAATTTACCATCCAAAAACTAATAATTGTGAACACTTTAAAAATTATTGTTTAACAGGAATTAGTGAAAGTAATCAAGTTGTTCTGACAGAATTAGTTTTGGAATGCCTTATAATTTATTCAGAGGTTAAAATGCTAAATTCAGGAATAGACCCTAAAAAGATTGAAATAATTCCCAATTACAGAAAATTATTTGGATTAGAAGAAATTAGAAATGTTCAAGATTCACTGAATAAATTAAATGAAAGAGATACATAGTTCATTCTTTAAATGACAAACTCATTATAAAATAAAACAAATTACTTTTAAAGTATAAATAAATATAATTTTATTAGTCATTATAAGTGTCAAACAAATATTGCAATGTTTTTGGAATATCGTTGGCTTCAATTTTTGGATATTCAATTTTACCATTCAGCCAATTTTCAATTTCAACATGAAAGTGATCCCCCACTTTACTTAGTACCGGAACTCCCAATAATTTCAAGGCTGCAGCATTACATTCTTGTTCGTAATGGTTTTGAATTGGAATACTAAGTACCTTTTTATTTAAGTACAATGCTTCAGCGGGAGTTTCAAATCCACCTCCAGTTATAATTCCGTGACTAGAAATTAAACTATCATTGAAAAGCTTTTGGTTTACCGGAAAATACGAGATGTTCCCAATGGTATATTGTTCTTTAACATCGCCTAAAAACCAATGAAATTGAACGTCGCTCACTTTATTAAAAGCGGTTTGCAAACACACTTTATCAAAAGAAGGAAGGTAAACAGAAATGTGTTTTAAGTCGGTGGGAGTAGCATTTACAATATCATCTTTAATAATAGGAGGATGAATAAAAGTATCGTATTGTTTAAAATGAAGTCCAATATATTTATTTGCAGGAGCATATTTTTGCAAAACCAACTCCCCCATTAAGTTATTATTTTCTGACCTCGGGGTCAACTTCGATTTAAAACTTGCCTGGTGTCCAAACTGAACCGATTTCACATTTTGAAGTTTTGATGCCAATGCAGTAACCGAATCAAAATCGTTAATTACCACGTCGTAGTCCGATAATGGAAGTGACTTTGCATCTCGATACATTTGTACAGGGTTGATGTTTTTAGCAGTTTCCCAATAATCCAAACCACCGCATTTGGTGTAATGCAAACTACAACCTTTACTTTTATATTTTATTGGAATATCAACATTCAGACTGGCATTGTTACCACTCATAAAAAAATCGACAGACCCAAATTTTTTCAAATACGGATACAACTGCACCGCCCTACTTATATGACCATTGCCCGTTGCTTGTATTGCGTAGAATATTTTCATTTGTAAATTAAATCTTAATTAGGAGAGGATTTTTGAAGCATAATCTTCAGGAACCAATTCTTCGTTTGCTTCAGAATTTAGGTAATGTTCCTTTTTGTATTCATAAATGCTCCATTCAGCATTTTTATATTCTAATGCGGTAAGGTTTTCCACCCAATCGCCACTGTTTAAATACAATACCGATCCGTTTTCGTTGCTAACCACTCTCATTTGAGGTTTATGAATGTGACCACAAACTACATAATCGTAATTTTTATCGATGGCAATTTCTGCTGCAGTAACTTCAAAATTGGTAATAAACGAAACTGCTTTTTTAACGCTGTCTTTCACTTTCTTGGAGAAACTTCGCTTTTCTTTTCCCAATAATACCATTATCCAATTCAAGAAACTATTGATTAGTATCAATAAATCGTAACCTTTTCCACCAATTTTTGCTAATATTTTTGCATATCCTTGTGTGGAAGAATCGAATACATCACCATGAAAAATCCAGGCTTTTTTTCCATCTAATTCTAAAACTAATTTGTCAACCAATTCGAATTTGCCCAAAATTAAATCGGAATATTTTCGCAATACTTCATCGTGATTTCCGGTGATATATATTAATCGGGTTCCGTTGGCCGACATTTTAATAATGTGTCGTAAAACATTCATGTGTGCAGGCGGAAAATAACTTTTCGAAAAGTTCCACATGTCTATGATATCGCCGTTTAGAACTAAAGTTTTAGGTTGAATAGATTTTAAATATTGGAGTAATTCGGTAGCTTGACATCCGTAGGTTCCGAGGTGAACATCACTTATTACTACTAATGGAATTTTTCTTTTATTTTTCATTTTTAGTTTTGACAAAATTCCTATTGTCGTGTTAATTTATCGTGCTTTTTATTTTATCATAAGGTTATTTGTTTTTACTAAAGTTAATAAATTGAGAAGTTAAATTTGGGCGTGCCCTCGTTTATAACATTGCGAGAAACGAAGTAATCTCGCGTTAAACTCGGTCGGGCTTTTCGCTACAATCTCTGTTACACTTTGTTCCACAGAGGATTTTCACTGCCATCCCTCACGCGAATGATGAATACAATATTCCTGCTATGAACTTTATAACTTGTTTACATTGTATTTTGTAACTTTTAAGTTACCTTTGTAAAATGAAAGTACGCCAAGTAATCGCCTATATAAATTATTTTGAGGATTTTCTCAAAAATCAGCCACAAAAAGTTCAGGATAAAATCTATAAAATTATTGAAGCAATAGAAACTCTTGAAAGAGTTCCGTCCAATTATTTAAAACATTTAGAAAGCACAAATGGACTTTATGAAGCAAGAATTCGACTTTCATCAAATATTTGGCGGGTTTTTTGTTTTTTTGACAATGGGAATCTTGTCATATTATTAAACGGTTTTCAGAAGAAAACACAAAAAACACCTAAGAACGAAATTGAAAAAGCATTGCGCTTAATGGAACAGTATTATAATGATAAATTAAAAGAAAATGGAAACTAAAAGTTGGAAAGAAATTAAAGACACTGTTTACGGAGTTAAAGGAACAGAAAGACGAGATGAATTAGAACGAGATTTTGGCGGTTTCAAAATTGGGTTACAGTTAAAAAAAGCACGAGAAGAAAAACATTTAACTCAAGCTCAACTTGCTGAACGCATTGAAAAAAAACGAGAATATATATCCAGAATTGAAAATAACGGAAGCAACTTAACCCTAAAAACGTTGTATGATATTGTTGAAAAAGGATTTGGCGGTAAAGTTAAAATTGAAATTGAAATTTAAGCAAAATTCTCTCTTAGTGCCAAACGTGAAACAATTAAAAAAACTATATTTGAAATAAATACAGTAATATATAGTGCCAATCTTTCCTAATTGGAGTCAATTGACTACTTTGGAGCGAATACAAAAGTTTCCAACTATAACAAACGTTCTGAATCAAAAAAGATAATTTTTATATGACAAATAGCCTTTCCGAAAGAATTATTAAGAATATTTTATTCACGTTTTTATTAAGTGGAGCTATAAGCTTTTTAATGCAACTTTTTTGGGTTTTATTTTTTTCGAAATTAAATGATTCCTTCGTCGATAATATTTTCAATATTTGGATGATTTTTGTTTTTTCAATTGGAATGTGTGCCTTTTTATCAATTTTTACTTTAATTACAGTTTTACTAAATCTAATAGATAAAATAAGAGAGGTTTATATTTTCAGAATTTTGACTTTTTTTACTATTCCAACACTTATGTTTGCGTATTCCTTGTCGGAAGAAAATTTTATGATATTAAACATTCTGATTTTCTTCTTCGTAAACGCATATTCATTTTATAAATTTAACTTCGATAGCACCGATTTGTAATCCGTACACATCAGGAAAATCATCTAATTGTGAAATTGTAATGAGATTGCTTCGTGCCTCACAATGACAGAATTAAACATTCCGCCAAATGACGTTATGATTACTACAAAACCGCGATAGGGATAGCAGCGGCATCCCGCGTGATTGCTTCGTCGTTCCTCCTTGCAATCACGCGGATATAGCGGAGAGCCCGGCCATTCGCCTAAATGATGAAAACGAAAAACCAAATTCATCACTTTTTAAACATTGAATAACAATAAAATAATGAAAATGATTTATATTCGCAGTTCCTAAAAAAAACAAATTAAATATGAAAAAATTTATTTTATCCCTAATTATTGGGGTTCTATTGATTCCTACGACTGTTAAGGCCGATGAAGGAATGTGGTTTTTAATGTTCATTGAGCGTTTGAATCACCGTGATATGCAAAAAATGGGGTTGCAATTGACTGCTGAAGAAATTTACAGCATTAATAACCACAGTTTGAAAGATGCAATTGTTCAATTTAATGGAGGTTGTACTGCCGAAGTTATTTCGAAAGACGGATTGGTATTAACTAATCACCATTGTGGATATGATGCAATTGCAGAATTGTCTACTGCCGAGAAAAACTATTTGAAAGACGGTTATTGGGCTGCAAATAGAGCTTCAGAAATGAAACCTTCTAGCTTGTACGTACGTTTTTTCGTTCGTATGGACGATTGTACCAAAAGAATTTTAGCCAAAGTAAATGATAAAATGACTGAGGCGGAAAGAGAAAAAGCTGTTAATCAAGAAATTGCAGCGATTGAAAAAGAAAATAATGAAGGTGGAAAATACACTGTTTCTGTTCGTCCCTTTTTTCAAGGAAATGAATATTACTATTTTGTTTACCAAGATTATAAAGACGTTCGATTAGTTGGAACTCCACCTGAAAGTCTAGGAAAATTTGGTGGTGATACTGACAACTGGGAATGGCCACGTCACACTGCCGATTTCTCAATGTTTAGAATTTATGCTGATAAAGATGGAAATCCTGCAGACTATTCTACTTCAAACGTTCCGCTAAGTCCAAAACACTATTTACCTGTAAACTTAAACGGAGTAAAAGAAGGTGATTATGCTATGATTTTAGGATACCCTGGAAGAACAAACCGTTGGATGCCAGCTGGTGGAATTGAGCAAAACGTAAAATTTGCTTATCCTGCTTGGGTTGAAGGTGCAAAAACGGGTATGGACAACATGAAAAAATACATGGATCAAAGTGCTGCAATTCGTTTAGTTTATGCTTCAAAATTTGCTTCAACTGCCAATTATTGGAAAAACCGTCAAGGGATGATTGATGCTTTAAGCAAATTTGAAACATCAAAATCTAAAGCTGCTCAAGAAGCAAAATTCAATAAATGGGCAAATAAAACGGAGAACAAAGCAAAATATGGTAATGTTGTAGCAACAATAAATGCTTACTACGCGTTGACGAATGAAAAATCGCGTCACGATAATTACCTACAACAGCTAATGAGAACTTCTTCTTATGGAACAATTGGCCGAACTTTAGGAAGACAATTGGATGCTTACGCAAAAGCAGATGCTGCTAAACGTGCAACAATGGCTCCTAAAATTATTGAAATGGCTGATGGTTTCTTCAAAGATTCTTACCTACCTGCTGAAAAAGATATTTTGACTGCTCAATTAAAATTATATGCAACAAAATCTGTTGGGTATGGAATTGCTCCAATGGTAGAAAAAATCGGAAAAGACAGTAACTACGATTATACTAAATTTGTAAGTGCTGCATTTGAAATGAGTGTTTTAACTTCTTTAGATAAAGTAAAAGCATTTTTAGACTACCCGAGTGAGGCTGTTTTGGCAAGTGATCCTTTGTACTTACTTTCAAATGATTTAGTTGCTCACATGAACAACAAATCGGATGCTGTTGCCAAAGCACAAAATGATTACGGAGCTGCATTCCGTTTATTAGTGGAAGGTTTAAGAGAGTCAAAAATTGGAACTATTAAATATCCAGATGCAAATTCTACTTTGCGTTTAACTTATGGAAAAGTTCGTTCTTTACCTGCTGATAAAAGAAATGATGCTAAGATTAACAACTACACCACTTTAGACGGTCAGGTTAAAAAATACAAGAAAGGTGATGAAGAATTTGATTTACCTGTTCGTGTATTAGAAATGAACAAAAACAAAGACTATGGTCGTTTTGCTGATAAAGACGGTTCACTTCACGTAAATTTCTTAACTGATAATGATATTACGGGTGGAAATTCAGGATCTCCGGTTTTGAATGGAAAAGGAGAATTAATCGGATTGGCATTTGATGGTAACATTGAAGCTATGGCTGGAGATGTAATTTTCGATCCAAAATTACAGCGAACAATTAATGTTGATATTCGTTATGTATTATGGGTTATTGAAAAATACTCTGGTGCAAAACACATAGTTGATGAAATGACATTGGCAAAATAATATCTAACTATATTAAATTTTAAAAGTCCTAAAACAATCAGTTTTAGGACTTTTTTATAAAAAATTATTTAAATATTAAAAACAACTTTATATGTTGATAAATTTTAGTATTTTCGAGGCCTAAATTAAAATATATGAAACTAAAATTACTAATTGCTTTATTGATTGTTCAAATGGGTTTTTCGCAAGACAGAACTTGTGGAATGGAACAAAAAATGGAACAAATAATGAACGATCCGATTGCAAGACAAAACTACTTAAACCTTCAAGCTAAGTTTGAAATTGAATTGGCCAAATTACAGAGAAACTCGAACACTACGTCTAGTACAAATGCTACAATAATAATTCCCGTTGCAGTTCATTTTCCTGATGCAACTGCGCCAACAGCATGTTTAAGAGCTTTAGCTCAAACCCAAGTTGATATTTTGAATTTAGATTATAATGGATTAAATCAAGATATTTCACAATGGACTAACGCAAGTAGTAATTATCCTGGAGTAAATACGGGTAGCTTAGATGTTCGATTTGTATTGGCAAATCAAAATCACCCTGGCGGATCAAATTTAGTCAATGGAGATCTAGCAGTAACCTTTGGAACTAATTTTTTAGGAGGCGCCGATTCTGATGGAAATTGGAGTGGATACATGAACTTAGTATGTAGAAATGCAGGACAAAATCTATTGGGATATTCGCCATTAGGAGGTTCTCCATCTAATGGTCAAACAGTTGTAATTTCAAATAGTGCCTTTGGAAAAGGAGCGGGTTGTCCTGGTTTTGTTCCTAGATCACCTTATAATTTAGGGAGAACATTAACTCACGAATTAGGACATTTTTTTAATTTAAATCACACCTTCGCGGGTTGTACTAATTCAAATTGTAATACTCAAGGAGATCGAGTTTGCGACACACCGCCATCAAGCGCACCTGTATATGGTTGTCCAGCAGCTGGTGCAACATCACAATGTAATGGTGAGAATACTTTAACTGTCAACTACATGGATTATACAAATGATGCTTGTATGTATATGTTTACTGCAGGTCAAGCTACTAGAATGCTTGCTTATTACAATACAATATCAAGTCAGTTTTTAACCGATGTATTAAGTACAAATAGTTTTTTTACAAATAATTTTTCTATAGTTCCAAATCCAAATAAAGGGATTTTTGATATTCAATTAAAATCAATTTTAGATGATTATTCAATTGTAATATATGATACAACTGGTCGAATTGTATTTGAAAAAGAATATGTAAACAATAGTGATTTAAATCAAATTATCACTTTGAATGATACTATGAAAGGTATTTATTTGATATCTATCAGAAGTAAGGGAGATTGTCTTACAAAGAAAATAATTATAGAATAAATTTTTATTTATCTAAAAATAAAAAAGTCCTAAAGCGAAATGTTTTAGGACTTTTTTTTATTTTAATGCTAACTATGAAATCAACGTTCTTGAAATTACGATTCGTTGAATTTCAGAAGTACCTTCATAAATTTGAGTAATTTTAGCATCACGCATCATTCTTTCCACATGGTATTCAGCAACATATCCGTTTCCACCATGAATTTGAACCGCCTCAATTGTAGTATCCATTGCGGTTTGAGAAGCAAATAATTTCGCCATAGCTCCCGATTGAGAAATATCTTGACCTGCATCTTTTTCAGAAGCTGCTTTTAAAACTAACATTTCAGCTGCAGAAATTTGAGTTGCCATATCGGCTAATTTGAAAGCAATTGCTTGGTGTTTGAATATTTCTTTTCCAAAAGCTTTTCTATCTTGAGCGTATTGTAAAGCCAATTCATAAGCTCCTTTTGCAATTCCTAAAGCTTGAGACGCAATACCAATTCTACCGCCATTTAAAACTGCCATAGCAAAATTAAATCCGAAACCATCTTCACCAATTCTATTTTCTTTTGGAACTTTAACATCAGTGAACATTAGAGAATGAGTATCGGAACCTCGAATTCCCATTTTCTTTTCTTTAGGTCCAATTTCGAAACCAGCCCAACCTTTTTCAACTATAAAAGCATTGATTCCTTTGTGTCCTTTTTCAATATCTGTTTGAGCAATCACTATATAAGTTGATGCTGAACTACCATTGGTAATCCAGTTTTTTGTACCGTTCAATAAATAGTGATCTCCTTTATCAATTGCCGTTGTTTTTTGAGAAGTTGCATCAGAACCAGCTTCAGGCTCCGACAAACAAAATGCGCCAATAACCTCTCCTTTTGCAAGTGGAACTAGGTATTTTTGTTTTTGTTCTTCATTACAATATTTTTCAATTCCAGCGCAAACTAATGAATTGTTAACCGACATAATAACTGCAGCAGAGGCATCAATTTTTGAAATTTCAGTTATTGCTAGAATATAGGAAATACTGTCTAAACCAGAACCCCCATATTTTGGGTCAACCATCATTCCCATAAATCCAAGTTCAGCCATCATCTTCACTTGTTCTGTTGGAAATTTTGAATGTTCATCTCTTTCAATTACGCCTGGTAACAATTCCATTTTAGCAAAATCTCTAGCTGCTTGTTGAATCATTAAATGCTCTTCTGTAAGTTTAAAATCCATAATCGGGAATAATAATTGTGATTAATATAAAAAACGCAAACAAATATACTTCTAAATTATCATATTCTCAAAATGATTTATTAATTTTAGCCGATGATTCAAGAAAAATATAACATTATTGGTGTGATGTCGGGCACTTCGCTTGACGGAATTGATTTAGCACACCTTAATTTTGAAATAACCAATGGAAAATGGAATTTCCAAATCCTTGAATCTGAAACAATTGGCTACAGCCAAGAATGGATTGACCGTTTAAAAATTGCCGTTGGATTTTCTAAAACTGAATTACAACAATTAAACAAAGAATACACCTTATTATTAGGAAATATTATTTCAAATTTTATTTCAAAATACAAACTTGAATCTATAGACGCCGTTTGTTCACATGGACATACGATTTTACACCAACCACAAAATGAAATTACTTTACAAATAGGTAACTTACCAGAACTAGCAACCATTTGTAACCAAAAAGTTGTTTGCGATTTTAGAGTTCAAGATGTTGAATTGGGCGGTCAAGGCGCACCATTAGTTCCAATTGGCGATCGACTATTATTTTCAGTAGCAGATTATTGTTTGAATTTAGGTGGTTTTTCAAATATTTCCTTTGAGGAAAATGGAAAAAGAATTGCCTTTGATATTTCTCCAGTGAATACCGTTTTGAATTTTTATGCCAATAAATTAGGTTTAGAATATGATGATAAAGGAACCATTTCAAGTTCAGGAAAAATTAATATAGAATTACTGAACGAATTGAATGACTTAGAATTTTATAATTTATCTTATCCAAAATCATTGGGATTTGAATTTGTAAAAGAAGTCGTTTTACCAATAATTGAAAGGTATAAAATTTCAATTGAAGATAAATTAGCTACATTCACAGAACACATTTCTTATCAAATTGGATTGGCTTTGACCAATAAAAAATCTAATTTATTGATTACTGGTGGTGGTGCATATAATGATTTTTTAATTGGTAGAATTCAATTTTATTTAAAGGAAACAAAATTAATAATACCCGAAAAGAAAATAATTGAATTCAAAGAAGCTTTAATATTTGGAATGTTGGGAGTTTTAAAATTGAGAAATGAAATCAATACATTGTGCAGTGTAACAGGAGCATCAAAAGACCATAGTTCCGGAAAAATATACAATCCAAAATAATACCATAAAAAATTAAAGTTACCTATATTTGCAATTCTAAAAAAAGGAAAAATTAATGAAAGATTTACTTAAAAAATTCGAAAATAAAGAACCTGAAATTATTTTTAACTGGAAAGATCAAGAAACGGAAGCGGAAGGTTGGACGGTAATCAATTCATTGCGAGGTGGTGCTGCTGGTGGTGGAACAAGAATGAGAAAAGGGTTGGATATGAACGAAGTTTTGTCCTTAGCAAAAACCATGGAAGTGAAATTTTCTGTTTCTGGACCTGCTATCGGTGGAGCAAAATCAGGAATTAATTTTGACCCAAATGATCCAAGAAAAAAGGGTGTTTTACAGCGTTGGTACAAAGCAGTTTCGCCATTATTAAAAAGTTATTATGGAACTGGGGGCGATTTAAATGTAGATGAAATTCACGAAGTAATCCCAATGACAGAAGAATGTGGCGTTTGGCATCCTCAAGAAGGTGTTTTTAATGGTCATTTCAAACCTAGTGAAGCTGATAAAATCAATAGAATTGGGCAATTAAGACAAGGTGTTGTGAAGGTGATTGAAAACCCTGTTTTTTCACCTGATGTTAATCGAAAATATACTGTTGCCGACATGATAACAGGTTATGGCGTTGCAGAGGCAGTTCGTCATTTTTATACAATTTATGGAGGTGATGTTAAAGGCAAAAAAGCGATTGTTCAAGGATTTGGAAATGTAGGTTCCGCAGCCGCTTTTTACTTGGCAGAAATGGGTGCAAAAGTAATAGGAATTATCGATAGAGATGGTGGTCTTATTAATGAAAACGGATTTACATTTGAAGAAATTAGAAACTTATTCTTAAATAAAGACGGAAATAAATTGGTTGCCAACAATATGATTCCTTTTGACGAAATCAATGAAAAAATTTGGACCATAGGTGCAGAAATTTTCACTCCTTGTGCCGCATCTAGATTGGTAACTCAACAACAAATTGATAACATGATTGCTTCAGGATTAGAAGTAATTTCTTGCGGTGCCAATGTGCCATTTGCAGATAAAGAAATATTTTTTGGATCAATCATGGAACAAGTAGATCAAAAAATTAGCTTGATTCCCGACTTTATTTCAAACTGTGGAATGGCAAGAGTTTTTGCTTATTTTATGGAGAAAAAAGTCCAAATGACCGATGAATCTATATTTAATGATACATCAAATACAATTAAAAACGCTATTGCAAAAGCACATTCTATAAGTAATTCAAAAACTAATATTAGCGCCACAGCATTTGAAATTGCTTTAAAACAGTTGGTGTAATTTACTAAAAGATAGTAACAATTTTTTGATTCCTTTTTCGTTTTAAATATTGTATTATCTTTATATCTCAATTTTACTTTCAATGAAACTATTTGAAACTGAACAAGAAAAAAAATCAATAATCATTACTTCTTCAAGTTTTGCATTACTTTTTTTATTGTTTTTCTTTTTGAAATTTAGCGACAGCTTACCACTTCCTGAAATGGAAGGCGGCGGTGGCGGTGGAGAAATTGCGGTAAATTTTGGAGATAGTGATTTTGGATCGGGAGAAAATTTTGATTCTAAAGAGGTTGTAACTGCAGCTCAAGAAGAAGTTGTTGAAACTCCTGCCGAGGAAAAAGAAATAGTGGTTTCTGAAAATGAAGAAGCGCCTGCAATTGCCGAAATTAAAAAACCAGATACTAAAATCGAAAAGAAAGAAGAAGATAAACCGGTTGTAAAACCAACACCTAAACCTTCAAAATCGACTTCTGATGCGTTGTCCAATTTATTAAACGGATCAAATAAAGAAGGAGACGGAAACGATAAAACGGCGGGAAATAAAGGAAAATCAAATGGAGATTCCAACTCAAAAGGATACAATGGCGGTGGTGGAAGCGGAACAGGATCTGGCGGCGGAAATGGATC
>CANKZE010000008.1 GCA_947488545.1 Bacteroidota bacterium | reverse complement strand
GCTCCAAAAATTATTACAAGAACTATTCCTGGTAACTTTATCGGAGCGTTGATTGGACCTGGTGGAAAAGTAATTCAAGAATTACAAAAAGCTACTGGAACAACCATCGTAATTAATGAGGTTAATGAAGAAGGAGTTATTGAAATTTTAGGAACTGATCCTGCGGGAATTGCTGCAGTATTGGCTAAAATTGAATCTATCACTTTCAAACCACAAATGAACGAAGCTTACGAAGTGAAAGTAATTAAAATGCTAGATTTTGGTGCAGTTGTAGAATATACAGCAGTTCCTGGAAACGAAGTATTGCTTCACGTATCTGAGTTGGCTTGGGAACGTACAGAAAATGTATCAGACGTAGTAAATATGGGTGATGTATTCCAAGTGAAATACTTAGGAATTGATCCTAAAACTAAGAAAGAAAAAGTTTCTAGAAAAGCTTTATTACCAAGACCTCCTAGAGAATCTTAATAAAATAGCAAATTAATTTGCAAAGCAAACCCCCAATTTATTCAGTTAAATTGGGGGTTTTTAATTATTATCAAAAATAATTTAAATTTATTGTAACTTTTTTAGAGGTTGCTACGTATAACTATCTCAACACCTAAAATGAGGGCTAGAAATTATGAGACAACTTAAAATTACCAAGCAGGTTACCAACCGTGAAACCGCATCGTTAGACAAATATTTACAAGAAATTGGAAAAGTAGATTTGATTACCGCTGACGAAGAGGTAGAATTAGCACAGCGAATAAAAGCTGGCGATCAAGTAGCCCTTGAAAAATTAACAAAAGCCAATTTACGTTTCGTAGTTTCTGTTGCTAAACAATACCAAAATCAAGGTTTAACACTTCCCGATTTAATTAACGAAGGAAATTTAGGTTTGATAAAAGCAGCACAACGTTTTGATGAAACTCGTGGATTCAAATTCATTTCCTACGCCGTTTGGTGGATTCGTCAATCGATTTTGCAAGCCTTGGCAGAACAATCTCGAATCGTTCGTTTGCCTCTAAATAAAATTGGTTCTATCAATAAAATCAATAAAATGTATGCCTTGTTAGAGCAATCTAACGAAAGACCACCTACAGCCGAAGAAATTGCGAAGGAATTAGACATGACCGTAAACGACGTAAAAGAGTCAATGAAAAATTCTGGTCGTCACTTATCAATGGACGCGCCTTTAGTTGAAGGAGAAGATTCTAACCTTTATGACGTATTGCGTTCAGGAGAATCACCAAATCCAGATCGTGAATTAATTCAAGAATCATTGCGTACAGAAATTGAGCGCTCTTTGGAAACTTTAACTCCTAGAGAAGCAGACGTAGTGCGTTTGTATTTTGGATTGGGCGATCAACATCCAATGACGTTGGAAGAAATTGGTGAAACTTTCGATTTAACTCGCGAGCGTGTTCGTCAAATTAAAGAAAAAGCTATCCGCAGATTGAAACATACTTCAAGAAGTAAAATATTAAAAACATATTTAGGTTAAACCTTATAAAACTCCGGCTCTATACCGGAGTTTTTTAATTATATAAAAATGAAAAATACACTTATTGCCCCATCCGTTCTTGCTGCCGATTTCGCTAATCTACAACGCGATATTGAAATGGTTAATTCTAGTGCAGCCGATTGGTTTCACATCGATATCATGGACGGTGTTTTTGTTCCAAATATTTCTTTTGGAATGCCCGTTTTAGAAGCAATTACCAAACATGCGAAAAAGACAATCGACGTGCATTTAATGATTGTAGATCCTGATCGTTATATCAAAACTTTCAAAGATTTAGGCGCTGATATTTTGACCGTTCACTACGAAGCTTGCACTCATTTGCACAGAACTTTACAAGCTATTAAAGCTGAAGGAATGAAAGCTGGTGTTGCACTAAATCCTCACACCAACATCGACTTATTAGAAGATGTAATCAACGACATTGATATGGTTTGTTTGATGAGTGTGAACCCTGGTTTTGGTGGACAATCATTTATTGAAAATACCTATTCAAAAATTGAGAAATTAAAAGCACTTATCAACAAAAAAGGCGCTACAACCATTATCGAAATTGACGGAGGAGTAACCAATAAAAATGCCGTTCAATTAGTTCAAGCGGGTGCTGATGTTTTGGTGGCTGGAAATTACGTTTTCAAAGCAGAAAACCCAACACAAACTATAGAAGACTTAAAAAAAATGACTACAATTTAATTTTGAAGTACAATAAATAGAAAAGTCCAAGTGTTTACTTGGACTTTTTTTGTGATAATCGATATAATTTATTCACAAACAAAATTTTAATCTTCTTTGTTTTTGTACTCTTTTGGAGTACAACCGTTTATTTTTTTAAAAATTCTATAAAACGTAACCTCAGATTGAAAACCAGATTCTTTAGACAAGGACTCTATTGAAAACTTATCCAAATACCCCTCTGATATTAAACCATTAGCATAATTAATTTTGAAGGTATTAATAAACTCAGAATAATTATTACAACCACTTTCTTTAATGGTTTCTCTGATTTTAACAATTGAAATATTAGAATCAGCAGACAAATTTACGATACTGTAGTTCGAATTTAAAAACAAATTATTAGTAGTAATTACAGAATTTAGAATTGAAAACACATCTTTATTTTCACTTGGACTATTCTCCTTCTTTTTTGAGTCAACAATAAAATTAGTTACTACTGAAATAATTTTAGGGTTTGCAATTATGTAGATTGGAGTAATTAAAGAAGCTATAAAAAATAAAATTTTTGATATCTCATCAATAAACATAAACTCATAAAAACATGTAATAAGTGCAACTAAGAAACAAATATAATTGGTTATTCTACTAATAAATAATACCAAAAGAAATCTCTTAACTTGATCAGGATAAATTACCGTAGATGTTTTTCTTAAATAAATTATTAATAATCTAGTAGGTAAAAACATATAAATTAAAGGAAATAAAAAACGTAAGGCAATTAATATATTTGATTTGCCTTGAAAATAGATTAAGTTGATTAATTCGTCAAAATTAAATAAAACGTTATTTGTTTTAAATGCGAATGAATTATTATAGTTATTAAAAAGATAGGCAACTATAACTAAAACTGGTATTAGATGTAGTAAATATCTTTTTTCAAATTTTAATTTTTTAAGTAAAACTGTTTTATTTATTAAATAATACAATATACAACCACTGCTAAAGAATAAAGATGCAGATATATATAATCCTAAAAAACCAATTTTAATTGTCTTAATTGAAATTAGAAAATAAAGTACAGAAAGAAAATAAATTGACAATTGATAAAAGACAAATTGAGTTGCAAAAAAATAGTTGCTCAATTTGTTTTTTACTACCATTAAAAAAAGCGACAGAGGGACTATTAATAAATTGGAATAAATTAATATGTCAATAATTTTAATTTCAGAACCCATGAATTATTGGTGTTAATAACAATATCGTTATAGCAGTTTTAAATCAAACTTACTGAATTACTTATTATTAAATATTTATAAATAATCAAATAATTATTGCTACTAATTAACATCAAAACTACTTTATTTTTTTTAAATATCACTAGTTCTTGAATTATTTGTAAAATGTATTTTGTGTCAAAAAATGCTTTTTGACATAAATTATGATTTTAAATCAAATATTATTGTTGGTTTTACATTTTAATTTGCATTTCAATAATAATGCATAATAATGAATAGTAAAATTTCAATTCGAATTCTCTCGTTTTTAATTTGTATTTTATTCAACACTGTCAATTCACAGATTATTTCTGTTGCATCAGGCTCAAGTATTAATATTGCTTCTGGAACAGTTTTATCTGCAGATGGACTTGATATTACTCCTTCAAGTAATTTTTCGCTTAACTCAAGCGTAAGTAGAACTTCGGCAGTGGCAAACACAACTTCTTTTCCTTATATTCCTAGAGTTTATCAGTTTAGCCCTGCTACAAATGCATTTAGCGGAACATTAAAAATCAATTATATTGATAATGATCTTGTTGGAATGAATTTGCCTGAAAGTAATTTGAAGGTAATTTATCATACTACCAATTGGACTTTTGATTCTTCAAGTACAAATGATGCTGCGGCGAATTCAACAATTAGTAATTCACTTTCATCAGTTGCTTTAGATGAAATTGCATTGGCAACTTGTTTACCTGTTTCAAATTCTAAGTCGGTAAAATTGTCAAATCAATCTACCCATGCGGTATTTTTATCAACAGCATTAAGCTCTTGGAGTGTTTCTTCTGGTGTTGACGCTGCTGATTTTTCAATAACTCCTTCAGGAAATAATCAAGAACTAATATTTAATACACCCGCTGTTTACTCCAATCCGCAGGATTCCAATTCTGATAATATTTACTTAGTTAATGTATCAAATGGATGTGAAATTCAAAATCTGACCTTAACAATTAGCCCTTTATGTGGAAATTGGGACGAAGATGGGAATGGAAGATCTCGAGCAAATGCCGCGGTTAGTGCCTACCAACTTAAGCAGAGTTATCCTAATTCTCCAGATGGAGTTTACTGGATTGATTTACCAAATGTAGGTCCAACTCAAGTTTATTGTATAATGGATTCTGCTTATGATGGCGGTGGTTGGATGCTTGCAATGAAAGCAACTCGAGGGACAACATTTAATTATAGTTCTACTTATTGGACTACAACCAACACTTTAAATCCTACTGATAACACTAGAAATAATGGTGATGCAAAATATGCCACCATGAACAATTATCCTGCAAAAGACATTTTAGCTGTGTGGCCTGATATTCCCAATAATTCATCTGAAAGCGGAAGTATTGACAATTTAACAAATTGGACCTGGTTGCAAAATAATTTTCATAATGGCGCTACGATAGTTCCTATTACTTTTTTTAGTACAGTAAATAATGTTTTTAAATCTGATGCTACACAATTTAATGGTAAAGGAACTGTTTTTTCGAGCCAAGTTGGAGTACGATTTTATGGTTTCAATTATACAGGAAATTCCTATTCTAGAGTAAGATGGGGATTTGGTTGGAACGAAAATAATTCCGCGCTTTACCCAAATACTGATCAAGGTTCAAATGATGTATCTGGAGGATTAGGCATGGACAGCACTTATGCAAATTATTCTGCTGGTGATAGAATTCAATGTTGTTCAAATAACACAGGGATAAATAGAAGTGCCAGAGTAGAACTTTACATTCGTTAATACTAAATCAAAAATTACATAAATAAAAATCATGAAAAAAATTATTTTAAGTTTTCTATTATTAAGTTCCTTTTTTATTCATGCTCAAGTGGGGATTGGAGTAGCTACAGCCAATATCAATGCTTCAGCTCAATTGGAAGTAGCTTCTACAACAAAAGGGATGTTAATTCCTAGAATGACTGCTACACAAAGAGCCGCAATTTCAAGTCCTGCAACGGGATTATTAGTTTTTCAAACTGATGCTCCAATTGGATTGTATTATTATACAGGATCTGCATGGGCACTTTCAGGAGCCGCAAGACCAACTACCGATCAATTTACAGCAACTGCAGGACAAACTAGTTTTACCTTAACCCAAGCGCCACAAAACGCAAAAGTTTGGATGTTTATTAATGGAGTTCGAACCAATAATAATGGATACACTGTGAGTGGATCTACAATTACCTATTCGCCAACCAACAATAGTAGTTACACACTTGTAGTAGGAGACCGTATTCAATTTGATTATTGTTATTAATAAATGAAAATTAAATTGAATCATATGAAGTTTAAATTTGCTTTAATTGGATTGATAGCTTTGTTTTCGGCCAATTTTGGTTATGGACAAAATACTCTAGATAATATCGGTTTAACTTCTAGTACTCCAGCCTCTGTAGCTTTTTCATTGCGCCAGTTAAGTACCAGTTATACAGGGCCATTGGTAAGAATAAAAGTGGGTACCTCATTTTATGATGTGTATCCAGATGCCAGTACAAAAAATTTTAGTTTAAGTTCCAAAATTTCAGCTTCTGTCAGTACCTATAATGCAGGAGTTGATGCACCTAGTGCAAATGCATTAAGTACAATTATTTCGGGATCGACAGTTGCAACGGTAGCGATTTGGTACGACCAAAGTGGAAATGGCACAAATGTATTGACTAATTCATCATTAGGCCCTAAAATAATAAATCAAGGTAGTATTTTACTAATGTACGGAAAGCCAACCGTTTATTTTGCTGGTGCAATTTCAAATAGTGCTCCTCTAGTATCTTCGAGTACTGTAAATTATAATTCACAACAAACTGCTACCATAAATGCAGTTGCACAAAATATAGGAAGCACCAGTAATATTTCTGGAATATATTCTACTGGATTATCTGGTGGATGGGGTTTAAACTATGACCCAACTGCTTCAGCACCTGGATATTGGCTTGACGGAAGTGGATGTAATCAGGCCTTTTCAGGAGCAACATCAACTACACCAAAAATAATTACAGGATTTTTAAATAAAACTACAAATTCTTCTATAATTTATGAGAATAGTGTGTTAAAGGGAACAAAAACAATGACTTGTAATATTGATAATGGTATTGCTGACAAAATTTGTATTGGTGTTAGAGCTGAAAACGGAGGTAGTAGAAAGTTTGACGGTAATATTTCTGAAGTAATTCTTTTTCCATCTATTTTATCCAATTCAAATCAAACTTTACTTGAAACAAATCAAAATACGACTTATTTTTCACCATTTGTTACAATAACTTCCTCAGCAAGTAGTAATACTATTTGTAATGGAACTAATGTTACATTTACAGCTAATGCGCAAAATTTCTCGGGTACCCCAACCTATCAATGGTATAAAAATGGGGTTGCAATTTCTGGAGCTACTTCTTTAACATATTCAACTACATCATTAGCAAATAATGATCAAATATATATTGCTGCTACTCCAGCAAATGTATCCGCTTCTACTGTAACAAGTAATTTAATTGCAAATTTAGACGCTGGTAATAGTAGTAGTTATAGCGGAACAGGAAATACTTGGACCGACTTAACTGGGAATGGTAATAATGTTACTTTAACAAATACTGGATATTCATCCGTTAATGGAGGAGGGATTGCTCTTAATACAAATGGGTATGGTACACAAACTTTAGCAAGCTCGCCTTTTAATGGTGATTTTACTTGGAGTTGTATATTCAAATTCGCTGATAATATGTGGGATTGGATATATAATGTAGGCGGATATAACGGTTTAGTATTAACAACACTTGGTAAGCCAGGATTAAGCTGGGGTGGTTGGTTTAATAATAAGATTGATGCAAATGCAGAATCAACACTAACTAATGGTAATTACTACATGTTAACTTTTGTCAGAAGTGGGAATGCGATATCATGTTATTTACAAGCTAGTCCCTATGGAATAGGAAGCAATGTCTCTGGTAATATATCTTTAGTTTCGCCTTTAATTGGTAAAGGTCCCGGAGGTGAAGCTTGGCCAAATGGAATCGTGAATCTTATATTATTATATAATAGAGCATTGACACAAAGTGAAATTACTCAAAATTATAATACTTATGCAGCTAGATTTGGATTTAGTGCAGCAGCTATTAACTCTAATACTATTACAATTTCCCTAAATGGTTCGATTCCTACAATTTCAGTAAATGGTGATGGATGTATAAACAAAACTACATTAAGCACCACTTCAGGTTTAACCTCATACACTTGGTACAAAGACAATATCGCTATTTCTGGTGCTACAAGTAATTCTTATGTTCCAACAGCGACTGGGGCATATTCAGTACAAGTGTCCAATGGAACTTGTACAAATACTTCAACTTCAACTTCTATGACTGCTTGCGGTTTAACTGCTGAAGGTAAATTGATACCAATAGAAAATTCAACAACTCTAGTTAGCAAAGATGGCGCAACTAATAGTGGAAAAGGGATTGATGAAAGAGGTTTAATCATAACAAAACCTATTTATTATGGAACGGTTACTACTCGTACAGGTAGAATTTGGCTAGACAGAAACTTAGGAGCATCACGAGTGGCGTTGAGCCCTACAGATACACAAGCCTATGGAGATTACTACCAATGGGGAAGACGAACAGATGGTCATGAAAAACAAATAGTAAGAGGATTAGCAGGCAATTATACAGGTACAAAATCTGCGACTAGTGTTCCCCCAGATGACAAATATATATTCCCTTCAGATGGAAGTTTTGATTGGCTAATCACCTCAGATAATACGTTATGGTCAGGTTTAAATGCACCGAACAATCCTTGCCCTGCTGGATTTAGAATTCCAACAGAATCAGAATGGGCTGCTGAAGCTGCAGTATTTACCTCAAATAATGTTGCTGGATCTTTTGAAGCAGGATATGGATTAAAATTAACCGTTGGAGGAATGGCAACCTCTCAAAGTTATATCACTGCAATAGGTAATTATGGTCAGTATTTAACTCAAACAGCTTATGATAATGGTAGAGTAAAATATTTCGGTGTAATTTCCTATGCAACCTGGTTTGATACCAACTATTATAAAACAACGGGGCAATCCTGTAGATGCATCAAGAATTAATTATTATTACTCACAAAAAAAGTCCAAGATTACTCTTGGACTTTTTTTATCTTTAGTTACGAAATGCAAGGTCGTGTTTAGCAGAACCACTAATAATAAAATGGGTTAACCTATTTATGATTTAATTTTTTCTTGGTGCTCTTCTATGACTTTGATGGCTTTTTCTGACTGTAAAAGTTTAACTTTATAAAGTGCTGTAAGCCGATCATAAGTCGTTTTTATTCCACCTATTTGAATGGCTTTAAGATAATTTTTTTCTGCACTTTTAAAACGCTCAAAATATTCATCTATTTTTCCTCGTGCCAAATAACCATCAACTGGTGAAAGTATCATTAATTGGTTGGCATAGTTTTGTGCTTTTTTCTCACTTCCTCCAAAGAGCCCAGGCACTTGCAAATAATACTCTATCAATGCCCAACGTGCCTCTAGATGATTTGGTTTCAAACTTAAAGCTTTTTCAAATGAGTCCCTCATATCGCCAATCAATCGAATGGCGACCCATTTTCCTCCTGCTTGCGATTTTAAACCCAATGCACCTCCATATTTATAATAAAAATTAGCATCATTAGGTTTTAATTTGATTAGCATCCTATAATATGAAATAGCTTTGTCTAAATTGTTTAAATGAATTGAAATATCACCAAGGTGCTCAATAGTTTTTAAATGATTAGGAGAATCTTTAAGTTCATTTTCAAAAAGTGGTTTTGCCAAGGCATATTTTTCCTGATCAAATAGCTTCTCCGCTTTCTCAAAATTGGTTTGAGAGAAAGAAAATAAAGGAATTAAAAACACAAATAAACAGGCTTTTTTCATTGAAAATAAATGAATTTAACTAAAAAACAAAGGTAAGTTTTTATATGGAATTTGTGCAAAAAAGTCCCTCCAGAAAAGTACGCCTAAAAAACGGCAAAGAGTTTAATTTATAAATAATACTAGAATTGTCATAAAAAAACCTCTAGATTTCTCTAGAGGCTTTTGGTTCCAGTGACCGCGAAGGGATTCGAACCCCCAACCCTCAGAGCCGAAATCTGATATTCTATCCAGTTGAACTACGCAGCCATTTTGATTTTAGATCTTAGATCTAAGATTTTAGATTTTAGATCTAAACCAATAATTTCTTTACGATTGTAGAAATGGTTTTTCCTTCGGCGGTTCCGCCCAATTGTGCTGAGGCAATTCCCATTACTTTTCCCATGGAAGCTATTCCAGACGCGCCTGTTTCTGCAATAATTTTAGCTATTACTGCTTCTACTTCTTCTTCGCTTAATTGTGCTGGTAAGAATTTTTCTATAACTGCAATTTGAGCCAATTCTGGTTCTGCTAGATCCATACGGTTTTGCTCTGTGAAGATTTTCGCACTGTCTTTTCTGGTTTTAACCAATTTTTGCAACAATTTAATTTCGTCTGCTTCAGAGATTTCTTCTTTGTTTCCTGAGGCTGTTTGTGCTAACAAAATTTCTGATTTAATGGCACGAAGCGCTTCCAAAGCAATAGTGTCTTTTGCTCGCATTGCGTTTTTAATTTCGTCCATTAATTGTACTGATAAACTCATATGTTCTAGTGTTAAATTGTTATTTCATTTAATTATTGAATCGTATTGCCCCAGATGGTAGTGGAAAGCTTTTATGGAGAAAATGTATTTTTATTGGGCTTAAAATGCGACTTTAGAAGCTCTTTTAAGGCCTTATAAAAACCATTTTAGACATAAAACTTGTAACGGACAGCTGGATTAAGGCCCTGCAAATTTAGAGAATATTAATTGATCTCGCAACAAATTGGGAAGTGATGAGTTGCGGCCTATACATTAAATTGAATCTAAAAAAATAACCCGAAAATCATTACAATTTTCGGGTTATTTCAAATTTATTATTTCAATAATTAATCTACATTGTCGTGTAAAAAGGAATTATTGCTTCTCAATTGGTTGTCATTGTTACTATCGGTACCAAATGACATTCTTGAATTTGAATTGTTTTGTTGAGGAGCTGCAAGGTCAACACCCGATCTTTTGTAAGCAGGTTCTTTCTCCAATTCTTCAACTCTTGAAGGGTTGTTGTGGAATTTATAATTGAATTCTTTCAACTTTCTTCTTCTTTCGTCAGCAATAATTTTAGCTGATTCTTCGATTGTCATTTCCATTGGAGAAATTTCTTCTGCAAATGGGTTGTGGTTTGAAGTCATTTCAACTTCTTTCACAGTGATGTTTAATTCTTCAGCTATTGGCTCTTCTACAACTGCTTCAACAGGTTTAGAATTTGCCAATTTATTTTCAACATCCATAAACTCTTCTAAAGAATATTTTACAATTCCGCCTTCGTTTAATTCGGTCATTGGAACAAACTGAACTGGATCGTTTACAAAGATATTTTTAGTTTCTTCTGTTAATTGGAATAAGATATCCTCGTTTTTAGGAGTTTCTTTATTCTCAATTGGCAAATCGAATGAGAAGGTAATTTGTTCTTCTTGTTCGAATATTGGTTGGATTGAATTGACTACAATTTCGTTTACTTCTGGAGCTGAAAAATAGTAATCTTGGTCTAAATCTGGAGCAACGATTTCGAAAGTAACTTCTAAATTTTTCAAGAATTCAGATGTCGGAACCAAGTCCATAGTAAACGTTGGAGTTTCCAATTTTTGAGTCTCTACAACTGGCGTCTCCATGATAGGAGTTTCCACTATTGGAGTTTCAAAAACTTCTGCTGGAGTTTCAGCAACGATATCAAATTCTACTTCGTCTTCGATTAATTCGAATATAATTTTCTCTTCTTTTTGAGGAGTTGCAGTTTCGAAAGTTGAAAAATCGAAGCTTGGAATTTCTTTATTACTTGATAAATCTTGAACTAATTTTTGTTCGGTTCCAAGTGTGTGAATGATCTTCTTAGGTTCTGTATTTACAATATCATTTTGTTGTTCAACGTTAAATCCTGTTGCGATAATGGTAACTGCAATGTCTTCACCAAGAGATTCGTCGTCACCAACACCCATGATAATATTGGCGTTGAAACCAGCTTCTGTTTGGATGTGGTCGTTAATTTCTCCGATTTCATCGATAGTGATTTCGCTAGTTCCAGAAACGATAAGCAACAATACGTTTTTGGCACCTGTAATTTTATTATCGTCTAAAAGTGGAGAATCTAGTGCTGCAATAATTGCTTCTTTAGCTCTATTTTCACCGCTTGCAACTGCAGATCCCATGATAGCAGTTCCACTATCAGACAATACCGTTTTGGCATCTTTTAAATCGATATTTTGAGTGTAGTGGTGTGTAATTACTTCAGCAATTCCTCTAGATGCAGTTGCTAACACTTCGTCAGCTTTAGAGAAACCAGCTTTGAAACCTAAATTTCCGTATACTTCTCTTAATTTATTATTATTGATAACAATTAAAGAATCTACTTGTTTTCTTAATTTTTCAACCCCTATTAAAGCTTGTTCGTATCTTACTTTACCTTCAAATTGGAATGGTTTTGTTACGATTCCTACAGTTAAAATTCCTCTGTCTTTCGCCAATTGAGCAATTACTGGCGCAGCACCTGTACCTGTTCCACCACCCATTCCTGCGGTAATGAAAACCATTTTGGTATTGCTGTCTAACATTTTTTCAATTTCGCTAATGCTTTCAATAGCCGATTGTTGTCCCACATCTGGATTAGCACCAGCTCCCAAACCTTCAGTAAGGGTAACCCCAAGTTGAATTTTGTTTGGTACAGCGCTGTTTTCAAGGGCTTGAGAATCGGTATTACAAACGATAAAATCAACGCCTTTGATACCTTGCTTAAACATATGGTTGATCGCGTTACTTCCGCCACCACCAACGCCGATTACTTTAATTACATTTGATTGGTTTTTTGGTAAATCAAATGATATACTTCCAAAATCTGAGTTGCTCTCCATAATATTGGTTTTTTACTTTATTAAATATTCTATATTTTTTCTTTTTACCGCATCAAGTAAAAAGGGATTTCAATTATTATTCTGCGTTGTCTAAAAACTCTTTAATTTTATCGACATACTTATCAAAAAATGATTTTCTAATTTTTGTTTCCGTTGATTCTGGTTGCTTTGGCAATTCAATTTCAACTTCTTTTTCAGCTTCCATTTCAATTTCTGGAACTTCATCAACCTCTTGCACTGGCTCAACCGGAGCTCTATAAACATTTACTTTTTCTGGTGCAGAAAAGGTAACTTTAATAGCGCTTTGAGAGTTGTTTTCAATTGAATTCATTACTAATCCAACCGCTGTTGCGTACAATGGACTTGAAATTTCTTCGTCTGAATCTCCAGCTAAATGCTCGTTTGGATATCCAATTCTTGTATCCATTCCGGTGATGTATTCAACTAATTGCTTGATGTGTTTTAGTTGTGCTCCACCCCCTGTTAATACAATTCCTGCAATTAATTTGCGTCTTGGATCTTCGTGTCCATAAGCTTTAATTTCTGCAAATACTTGCTCAATAATTTCTACCACACGAGCATGAATTATTTTAGACAAGTTTTTCAAAGAAATTTCTTTTGGCTCTCTACCTCTCAGTCCAGGAATAGAAACAATTTCGTTGTCTTTATTTTCACCTGGCCAAGCCGATCCAAATTTAACTTTCAATAATTCCGCTTGTTTTTCAATGATGGAACAGCCTTCTTTGATATCGTCTGTAATCACATTTCCTCCAAAAGGAATTACGGCAGTGTGGCGAATAATGCCATCTTTAAAAATGGCTAAATCCGTAGTTCCACCTCCAATATCTATCACAGCTACTCCAGCTTCTTTTTCTTCTTGACTCAATACTGCGTCTGCAGATGCTAATGGTTCAAGGGTTAATCCAGACAATTCGATTCCCGAACTTTGAATACATCTTCCAATATTTCTAATTGAAGACGCTTGTCCTACCACCACGTGAAAACTAGATTCTAGTCGGCCACCACACATTCCTATCGGTTCTTTAATTTCCGATTGACCGTCAATTTTGAATTCTTGAGGTAAAACATGGATAATTTCTTCCCCAGGTAACATCGCTAACTTATGAACTTGATTGATTAATAAATCAATATCTTTATCTCCAATAACCTCTTCAGCATTACTTCTGCTGATGTAATCGCTGTGCTGAATACTACGGATGTGTTGTCCTGCAATTCCCACAACCACGTCTTTTATTTTGTACCCTGAATTTGCTTCAGCGTCTTTTACTGCAAGTTGAATCGATTGGATAGTTTGTGTAATATTATCTACAACACCTCTTTTCACACCTAAGCTTTTGGATTTTCCAACACCTAGAATCTCCAATTTCCCGTATTCATTTTTTTTACCAATCATTGCGACAATTTTGGTTGTCCCAATGTCTAATCCAACTGCAATGTTCTCTTTTTCCATAACCTATTTTTTTGTACAAACGACTTGCTGAGTAAACCTAAGATTTATTTTTTTGTATTTTACTAACGAACTATCTGCCTCCGCTTTTTGAAAAAATGCCTTATAATTTTTGAATTTTGACTCCACATTTATCGTTCTTCCAAAATCAATTTTATAATTATAATTTCTATTGGACATAATTATCGCTCCAGTTGGCAAAATTTCTATTCCAATTATGTTTTTTTTCAAAAAATCATCGTCATAAATAAATCGAAATAATTTATTTAAATCTTTGCTGTTTTCATCATTTATTTCGCCTGAAACTAGCGGAACTCTCGCCGTAAAATTTTCAGATAACGGCATTTTATTTCCTTGATAATCAAAATAAAAGGATCCGTTTTCGTCGAAAACCCTTGCTATTGGCGACTTCTGTTTTACAAATGCTTTTAACACTCCATCTATACTTATAAACACTTCCGATTTTTCAATCATGTTATAATTGTCGAGGGAATTTTCCAATTTGTTCAAATCTACCGCAACTTTTTGAGGTTTTTGCACACTCTGATTTTTTTCTATTAACAATTTATTAACCGTTTCGTGAGTGATAAAAAGTTCGTCATTTCCAATAAAAATTACCTCCGTTTTTTTGATATTTCGATCTGAATTTCGTTTTGCTGAGAAAGAAAATAGAAAAATAACCGCAATGATCATCAAAATCAATCTTGCGTTTATCCAAATATTTTTTCTAGTTTCTTTTTCCATTTTAAATCTTAATTAATCCGTTTCTATTGGTTTCTATTTTGTTATTTATTTTTTTGCAAAGCTTGTTTAATTGATGGTACTAATTCCCCAATATCTCCTGCACCAATTGTCACAATAATTTTCGCTTCACTTTTTATAATTTGAGCAATCAAATCCGTTTTTGAAACTACTTTTTTAGGTTCATTCGTCATTTTTTCTAAAAGCCAACTCGATGTGATTCCCTCAATTGGCAATTCTCTCGCTGGATAAATATCTAACAATAATACTTCGTCAAATTTGGATAAGCTATTAGCAAATCCATCGGCAAAATCTCTCGTTCTGCTAAAAAGATGCGGCTGGAAAATAGCCAGTACTTTTTGGTTTGGGTACAATTCAGAAACGGCTTGATAAACAGCATCAATTTCTGTTGGATGGTGCGCATAATCATCGATGTAAACTAAATTCGATTCTTTTATTTGATAGGAGAATCTTCTTTTTATTCCTTTAAATGATTTCAAAGCTGCTGCAATATCATCATTAGAAGTTCCAAATGTTTTGGCCATAGCCAATGCCATCAGTGCATTCGTCAAATTGTGTTTGCCTGGTAATCCAAATTGTAAATTAGAGATTACTTCTGTTGGTGTTTGAACATCAAAAACATAATTTCCATTATCAATTCGAACATTATATGCCTTGTAATCTGCATTTTCATTTACTGCAACTGTTACTCCTTCAAGATCAAAGTTTTTAGCAATGAAAAGCTGACTTTTATCTGTAATTTTATTAGCAAATTCTAAAAACGAAGCTTCAATTGCAGCGCTATCACCATAAATATCCAAATGATCGGCATCCATAGACGTAACGCAAGCAATATTTGGATACAAATGCAAGAAAGAACGATCAAATTCATCAGCTTCAACCACCGTTATTGTTTTTCCAGTTCCGATTAAATTTGAATTGTAATTTTCTACAATTCCGCCTAAAAACGAAGTAACATCAGCACCGCTTTGATATAATATATGACCTAAAATACTTGATGTAGTTGTTTTCCCATGAGTTCCTGCCACTGCAAAACAAAAAGTATCTTTCGTTATTAATCCCAATACTTCCGCTCTTTTTTTAACAACAAATTCTCTTTCCAGAAAATAACTCCATTGCGAATGGGTTGTGGGAACTGCTGGCGTAATCACTACCAAAGTATTTTCAATATAATAATCGGTTGGAATTAGACCAATTTCATCTTTAAAATGAATATCAATACCACTTTCAATTAATTCATTTGTAAGTTCTGTTTCTGTTTTATCATAACCAGATACATTTTTCCCGATGGACTTGAAATAGCGCGCCAAAGCACTCATTCCGATTCCTCCGATTCCTATGAAATAGACGTTATGTATTTGGTTTAAGTTCATTTAGTTTTTATTTATTTAATTGGCAATTTCAATATCAATTTCAATGGCAATTTCAATTCAAAATCTTAACTTTTTACTTTTGTAATTGATATTGCAATTGTATTTTGCTTTTCATTTTTTTATCAGTTTCACAATTTCATCAACAATATCTTTGGTAGCATTTAATTTAGCTAACTTTTTAATATTCTCAGAAAGTTGCTTTTGCAAATTTTCATTAGCTACTAAATCGCTAAAAACAGAATTAAAATTTTCATCCAATTCACTTTCTTTAATCATTAACGCCCCATTTTTATCTACTATCGATTTTGCATTTTTGGTTTGATGGTCTTCCGCAACATTTGGCGATGGAATGAAAATTACAGGTTTCCCCACAATACTCAGTTCAGAAACCGATGACGCACCCGCTCTTGAAATCACAAAATCGGCAGCAGCATAAACCAAATCCATACGATCTATGAAAGCCAAAACCTGAATATTAGTTGCTGGTTGTTGGTTGTTATTTAAATCATATTTTTTATATTCATCCAAATAAAATTTTCCACATTGCCAGATAATCTGTACGTTTTGTGAAGCAAAAAAATCGAGTTCTTTTTCAATTAGTTGGTTCACTCTTCTTGCACCCAAACTTCCTCCTAAAATTAGAAGTGTTTTTTTGGACGGATCCAAATTGAAATATTGAATCGCTTCCGCTCTTTTACTATCGATATCTATTAAATCTTGACGTACAGGATTTCCAGTTAGAATCATCTTTTCATTTGGGAAAAAACGTTCTAAATTTTCGTAAGCCACACAAATCTTATTGGCCTTTTTACTCAATAATTTATTGGTAATTCCAGGAAAGGAATTTTGCTCTTGAATTAACGTTGGAATATTTAAAGAATTCGCCATTTGCAATAAAGGTCCCGAAGCAAATCCTCCTGTACCGATAACCACATCTGGTTTAAAGCTCTTAATAATTGCTCTTGACTTCCATAAACTACTTATTAGTTTTACCGGAAAAAGCAAATTTTGCAATGTTAATTTTCTTTGTAAACCAGCTATCCAAAGTCCTTTTATAGCATAACCTGCTTGAGGAACTTTTTGCATTTCCATTTTATCTTGAGCGCCAACAAATAAAAATTCTGCTTTTGGAAAACGCGATTTTAATTCATTTGCAATAGCAATTGCTGGGTAAATATGCCCCCCAGTTCCGCCACCGCTAATTATGAATTTATGATTTCCCATTTTTTTATTTCTTTTTCATAACTGGTTCCATAGGATTTGCCGAAGCATCTTCGATAGAATAATTGTCGGTTTCCACTATCTCTTCTTGCTCAAGCGCATTTTCTTTTTCTATTTGCTCGTCAATTAATTTTTGTAAGATCTGTTCTCTTTTTTCAGCTTCACTTTGCTCTAGAGCTATCTCCTCTTCTTTTTTGGTTACCCCAATAATAATTCCAAGAGATACACAAGTCATCCAAATGGAGCTACCACCACTACTTATTAAAGGTAATGTTTGTCCAGTAACTGGCAACAATTCAACTGCAACACCCATATTGATTAGCGCTTGAAATATCATAGGAAAACCGAGTCCGACAACCACTAATTTTCCAAACAACGTATTTGCCTTATGAGCTGCAACGATGAATCTGAAGAAAAGAAGTAGGTACAAACACAACACCAACAATCCACCAATTAATCCATATTCTTCAACGATAATTGCAAAAATAAAGTCGGAGGAAGATTGTGGAAGCACATTTTTTTGGACGCTTTTTCCTGGTCCTAAACCATAAATTCCACCTGTTGCGATGGCTATTTTGGCATTTTTAATTTGGTAATCGTCTTCTCCAGGTTTATTTGAAGTATAATTTTCAATTCTACTTGACCATGTTCCTACCCTATTAAAAAATTTTGAATCTGGAAAAGCTTTTGATAAAATCACAAAAAACAATAGAAAAACAATCCCCGAGCCGATAATGATACCAATATATTTTAGCGGATAATTTCCAACAAATGTCAACATGATAACCATCGCAAAAATAAGCGCGGTGGTAGAAAAATTGGCCGGTAGAATTAATCCTAATGTTATAAATACTGGAAGCCATAAATCAAAAAAAGAAGATTTAAAAGACACCGGTTCTTCTGTTTTTCTTGAAAGAAATCTCGCTACAAAAATCATTAATATTACGAAAGCAAAAGTCGATGTTTGAAACGTAATTCCAATGAATGGCACTTTGATCCACCGGCTAGCATTTGCACCAGCGATAACAGTTCCTTTAACCAAAGTAAAGACCAAAAGCACCCAGACAATTGGCAAAGCAATTTTTGAAATGGGTCTGAAATAGTGATATGGAATTTTGTGAACACCATAAATAATCAAAAATCCCATGAAAATGTGAGCCAAATGCGTTAGCAAATAACTTATCGTATTTCCATCACCACCATTCATGAAAGCCAAATTACTACTCGCACTAAAAACAGGCATAAACGAAAACAAAGCCAATAGGGCAACGAATGTCCATATTACTTTATCTCCTTTTAAATTGTTTATTAGTTCTTTCATAAATAAGCCTTATGCTTTAAGCTAAATGCTTTAAGCTTTTTACAAATGTTGTACTGCATTTTTAAATTGATTCCCTCTATCTTCATAGTTTTCGAACAAATCGAAACTTGCGCATGCTGGTGATAAAAGCACTGTATCTCCTTTTTCTGCTAATCTTTGTGACATTGTAACTGCATCTTTCATGCTAGTTACTTCAATCATCATGTCAACAATATTACCGAAAGAATCGATAATTTTCTTGTTATCAACACCAAGACAAATTATTGCTTTCACTTTTTCGTGCACCAAAGACATCAATTCTGAATAATCATTTCCTTTGTCAACTCCACCAACAATCCATACTGTAGGCGTGTTCATGCTATCCAAAGCAAAAAAAGTTGCGTTAACATTGGTTGCTTTAGAATCGTTTATATATTGTACATTTTGGATTTTAAGTACTTTTTCTAAACGGTGTTCCACTCCTTGAAAATTCGACAAACTTTCACGAATGGTTTGCTTACGAATTTGCATCAATTTCGCTACCGAAGTGGCTGCCATTGCGTTTTTCATGTTGTGCTTTCCTTCTAATGCAATGTATTGCGTTTCCATTACAAATTCTTCTTGGTTGATGTTGATTTCCATACTATTATCTTTTAAAAATGCTCCGTTTTCAACTGCTTTTGAAATTGAAAAAGGAATTAATTGTGCTTTCGATTTATTTGTTTTAAACCATTCGGTCATTGCTTCATCATCTGCATCATAAATTAAAAAATCATCTTCTGTTTGATTCATTGTAATTCTAAATTTTGAAGCTATATAATTCTCATATTTATATTCATATCGATCTAAATGATCTGGGCTAATATTGGTGATAATTGCAATTTCAGGTTTGTAATTTATGATGCCGTCCAATTGAAAACTACTTAATTCCAAAACGTAGACATCGTAATTGTCTTCTGCCACTTGCCAAGCAAAACTTTTTCCAATATTTCCACCTAGACCAACATTTAGTCCTGCCGATTTTAGCAAATGATAGGTTAACATTGTAGTTGTCGTTTTTCCGTTACTACCTGTGATGCCAATCGTTTTTGCTTTTGTAAAAGGAGCTGCAAACTCAATTTCAGAAATTACTGGGATCTTTTTTGCAACAAGCGATTTTACAATCGGGGCTTTTTCAGGAATTCCAGGGCTTTTCATAACCACATCGGCATTCAGAATTGACTCTTCTGTATGCTTTTCTTCTTCCCAAATTATTCCATATTTATTAAGAACGTCTTTATAATTTTGTTTTATTTTCCCAAAATCAGAAACAAAAACATCATATCCTTCTTTCTTTCCTAGGATTGCGGTTCCAACTCCGCTTTCGCCACCACCAAGTATGACTAATCTCATATTATCTTAATTTCAATGTTACAATTGAAAGTATTGCCAATAATATTCCTACAATCCAAAATCGGGTTACAATTTTACTTTCGTGATAGCCCTTTTTCTGATAATGATGATGAAGCGGCGACATTAAAAATATTCGTCGTCCTTCACCAAATCGTTTTTTCGTGTATTTGAAATAAGCTACTTGAAGTACTACTGAAAAATTCTCGGCTAAGAAAATACCGCACAACAATGGAATTAGCATTTCTTTTCGAACAGAAATTGCTAAAACAGCGATTATTCCTCCAATAGTTAAACTTCCTGTATCGCCCATGAATACTGAAGCTGGGTATGAATTATACCATAAAAATCCAACTAGTGCTCCAATGAATGCCGCAATAAAAACGGTCATTTCTCCAGAATCCGGGATATACATGATGTTCAAATAATTTGAAAAGACAATATTTCCTGAAACAAATGTGAATATTGCCAATGCGAGGACAGATATTGCAGAAGTTCCTGCGGCTAAACCATCAATCCCATCGGTTAAATTGGCACCGTTTGAAACAGCTGTGATAATAAATATTACAAATGGAATAAAGATTAACCAAGCCCATTTTTCATATCCATCGCCTGTCCATGCAAGTATTTCTGCATAATCAAATTCATTATTTTTAAAAAACGGAATCGTTGTTGCAGTCGATTTTTCTTCAATTGGCGCTTGCTGAATTACATTTTCAGTTTGAACCATTGGAGCTTTATAATTGGCTTCTTTTCTAATTGTTACATCTGGGTGTAAATACAAAACAGAACCTACAATTATTCCCAAACCTACTTGCCCAATAACTTTAAAAATACCTTTTAAACCTTCTTTGTCTTTCTTGAAAATTTTGATATAATCATCTATAAAACCGATTGTTCCCATCCAAATTGTGGTTACAATTAATAAAATGATATAGATATTATTCAATTTTGTCAATAATAAAACTGGTATTAAAGTGGCTATAATAATTATTATACCACCCATTGTTGGCGTTCCAGCTTTTTGCGATTGTCCCTCCAGACCAAGTTCGCGAACTGTTTCTCCCACTTGTTGGTTTCTCAAGAAATTAATGATTCTTTTACCGAAAATAGTTGAAATCAATAATGATAAAATCAATGCTAGTGCTGATCTAAACGTTATGTATTGAAACACTCCAGTACCTGGAATATTTAATGCTTTATTAAGGTATTCAAATAAATAGTATAACATAATTTCGTTTATTTGTTCAATTGATCAAACATTTCTTTTACAATTTTCATATCGTCAAAATCATGGCGGACACCATTAATTTCTTGATAAGTTTCATGTCCTTTTCCTGCAATTAGGATAATATCATTGGCTTGAGCCAATTGACATGCTGTTTTTATAGCTTGTTTTCTATCCACAATAGAAACTGTTTTTTTATAATTATGAGTGGCAACGCCAGCTTCCATTTCTTCAATAATAGTTTCAGGATTCTCCGTTCTTGGATTATCAGATGTAATGATAATTTTGTCACTTAAATTGGCTGCAATTCCAGCCATAATTGGTCTTTTTGTTTTGTCTCTATCGCCGCCACAACCCACAACAGTTATCAATTGTTCGTTTTTTGTTCGAATATCATTGATGGTTTTCAATACGTTTTCTAAAGCATCTGGAGTGTGAGCATAATCAACAATAGCGGTAATTTTACCATCGGAAATAATATATTGGAATCTGCCAGATACACTTTCTAACTCCGATAATAATCGAAGAACTTCTAACGATTCCATTCCCAATTCAACTGCTGTTCCATAAATAGCAAGTAAATTGTAGGCATTAAAAGTTCCAATTAAACGAACCCAAACTTCATTGTCATTGACTTTTAATAATAAACCTGACAATTGATTTTCTAATATTTGTGCCTTATAATCGGCATAAGTTTTTAAAGCATATGTCAATTTTCTTGCATTCGTATTTTGCAACATTACAGAACCATTTTTATCATCAATATTTGACAATGCAAAAGCAGTTTTTGGTAAATAATCGAAAAATGATTTTTTTACATCTCTGTATTCAGAAAAGGTAGCATGATAATCTAAATGGTCGTGTGACAAATTGGTGAAAACTCCTCCGTTAAAATGAAGCCCTTCAGTTCTTTTTTGGTGAATTCCATGAGAGCTCACTTCCATAAAACAGTATTCAACACCTGCAATTACCATTTCATTTAAATAATGATTTATCGAAATAGAATCTGGTGTAGTGTGTGTAGCCTTATATTCATTTGTGTCAACAACAATTTTTACAGTAGAGAGTAATCCTGTTTTAAATCCTGCTTTTTGAAATAATTGAAACAATAAAGAAGCAATGGTTGTTTTACCGTTGGTCCCTGTAATTCCAATTAATTTTAATTTTTGGGAAGGATTTTCAAAATAATTAGCAGCCATAAAAGCCATTGCTTTATTGGTATCATTTACTTTAATGTAAGTAATACCGGAAACAATAATCTCAGGAAAACTATCGCAAATAATTGCAATTGCACCATTATTAATCGCTGTTTCTATAAATTCATGACCGTCAGAAATTGTTCCGCGAATAGCAATAAAGACATCGTTCTCAGAAACTTTTCGAGAATCAAATTCCATTTTTTCAATAGCAACATCTGTTGAACCATGAACTGCTTCAATTGCTACTTTCCAAAGTATGTCTTTTAAATTAATCACGATAATTCTAATGTTATAATTGTATCACTTTTTATTGCTTCGCCTGGGTTTAAAGATTGTTTTTTTACTTTTCCAACCCCAATTACTTTCACTTTTACTTTTAAATTCCCTAATAAAGCCACAGCATCCATTCCTGACATTCCTTTTAAATTTGGAATTACATTCTTTTTTTCCTGTGCTTTTGTATAGTAATCTGAATAGTTTTTTTCTTGATTTGAATTTTTCAATTCTAAATTTTTCACTATATTTTTTGTTGGAGAATCCGTAAATATTTTTTGTGCAATTCTGGTAAAAACTGGACCAGCCACATCTGCTCCGTAATATTGATTGGTTGAAGTATCTGGTTTGTGAACCACTACAATACAAGAATATTTAGGATTTTCTGCAGGGAAATAACCTACAAATGATGAAATGTAATGTTTGTCAGCACCCCCATTTGTTACATAATTTGCTTGAGCCGTTCCTGTTTTTCCTGCAAATGAAAAATCTTTTGAATAAAGATCTTTTGCAGTTCCACGTTTAACAACATTTTCTAATACAGCTCTCAATTTTAAAAGAGTTGAATTAGAACAAATCTTAGGATTCATAACTATTTTATCGAATTTTTTTATGGTTTTATTCCATTCTTTAATTTCAGATACGAATTGTGGTTTTACCATCACCCCATTATTTGCAACTGAATTATAAAAAGTTAATGTTTGCAAAGGTGTTATAGAAACTTCGTAACCGAAAGCCATTGAAGGCAATGACATCGGTGACCAACTCTTATCTGTTGGCTGAGGCACTCTTGGAATTCCTTCCCCTTGAATTGATAATCCTAATGGTTTATTTAAACCATAAGCATTTAAATGATTTACAAATTGTGACGGATTATTTTTATAATTATTATAAACGGCTTGCACCATTACCGTATTTGAAGATTTTTCAAATCCTTTTGCTAAAGAGATAATTCCGTAACCTCCATCGTGAGAATCTTTTACCCTTCTCCCTTCTATCATCATCAATCCACCATTCGTATTATATACGGTACTTGTATCCACTTTTTTATCATCCAAAAGCGCCATCATATCGGCTAATTTATAAGTAGAACCTGGTTCGTGAGATTCTTGAATAGCATAATTAGTGGTTTCTACATAAGTGTTATCAGCAATTCTACCTAAATTTGAAATCGCTTTAATATAACCTGTTTTGGTTTCCATAACAACCACGCATCCATGTTCTGCTTTGAATTTTAACAGTTGGTCCATCAAAGCATGGTGCGCAATATCTTGTATATACACGTCAAGAGTAGAAATTATATCGTATCCATCTTGAGGCTCTACTTCATTCACATCACGAATAGGCTTCCATTGCCCTTTTGCAATTTTTTGTTTTAATACTTTCCCGTCTTTTCCGTTTAAGTACTTTCTAAAAGCCCATTCAATTCCTTTTCCATCAGGCAATCCTTCAGGAGTAATACGCTCATATCCAATAGTTCTTGATGCAATTTCGCCAATAGGGTGTTTTCTAACCACTTGTTGATCTACAATAATTCCACCTCTATATATTCCCAATTTGAAAAGTGGGAATTTTTTAATTTTCATGTATTGAGTGTAGCTTAAATCTTTAGCCAACAAGTAAAATCTATTTCCACTAGTTCTTGCTCTCGTTAATTCTGAATGAAAATAATTACTTGGTTTATTAAATAGTACCGCTAAAGAATCAGATAAAGGTTTTATATTCTTATGGAAATCTTTATCATTAGGAGCTAAAGCATCAAATCGAATATTGTAATTTGGAATTGATGTAGCTAGTAAGCTTCCATCAGCAGAGTAAATATTTCCTTTATTTGCTGGGATAACAAAGTTTTGAATAGAATGCTTATTCGCTAATTTGCGCAAAGAATCTCCCTCTACCCATTGGATATTAGTGATTTTTAATACAATTGCAAGCGCCATAAAAAAGATGACAACTGCAACTACATAAATTCTTAGGATGATATTTTTATTATTCTCTACCATAGATTTTTAAAAAATCCTTTTTCTTCTTTTTTCTTTATAATTACTTTAACTGGTGGAACTGATGCAGGTAAAATTCCTTTTACCGCCATTTTTTGAGTAACCGTCGATTCCATTTTCAATTTCATTAATTCTGAACGTCGATCAACAAATTCTGAACGCAACTCTTTTACCTCTCCCGATAATTGAACTATTTTAAATACTTTTTGATCTACATTATTATTGTTTGCAATCATTATTATAGCGAGTAGAATCAAAAACACGATGAAGCGCCAATTTTTTGCTGCGTTCGCCTCTTCGTTGATTAAAAATCTTGCTTTTAATATGCTGTAAACGCCGTTTTTCATTTTTTACTTCTTTTCTGCAATTCTCAATTTTGCGCTTCGTGCTCTATTGTTGCTTTTTATTTCATGAAAATCAGGAACTATTAATTTTCCAATTGTTTTAAAAGGAACTGAAAAATTTCCGAAGAAATCGCGTTCTGGTTCGCCTTCAAACATTCCGTTTTTCATTATTCTTTTTACCAATCTGTCTTCCAATGAATGGTATGAAATGACACTTAATCTTCCGCCTGGCTTCAAAATTTCTAGAGATTGCTCTAAAAACTCCTTTAAAACCTCCATTTCTTGGTTGACTTCAATTCGTATTGCTTGATACATTTGAGCCAATATCTTATGACTTTTATGAGCTTGTAAAAAACGCCCAAGAACTACTTTAAGTTGTTCTGTATTTTTTATGGGTTCAAACTCACGTGCTTCAATAATTACTCGAGCTATAACTGGAGCATTTTTTAATTCACCATAATCAAGAAACACTCTTCTCAAATTTTCTTCATCATATTCGTTGACTACTTTAAAGGCATTTAGGTCTTGTTTTTGACTCATTCTCATATCCAGTTCCCCTTCAAAACGAGTTGAAAAACCGCGCTCAGCAACATCAAATTGGTGAGATGAAACTCCTAAATCACCTAAAATTCCATCAACGCTTTTTACATTGTGAAATCGTAAAAATCTTTTTATGAATCGAAAATTCTCATTTATCAAAACAAATCGCTCGTCATCAATTGAATTAGCAAGCGCATCTTCATCTTGATCGAAAGCATACAATCTGCCGTTAGGACCTAACCTACTCAAGATTTCTCTTGAATGACCACCACCTCCAAAAGTAACATCTACATAAATTCCGTCAGGTTTTATATCTAGTCCGTCAACAGATTCTTTTAATAAAACAGGATTATGATATTCCATTTTCATCATCATTTACATTACCCATAACCTCTTCTGCTAAATCTGCAAAGTCAACTTCATCATTAGAAATGAAATTTTCATACAAATCTTTATCCCAAATTTCAACTATATTAACTGCTGAAGAAAGCACCAAATCTTTGGAAATTGATGCAAAGGCAACCAAATCTTTAGGCACTAATAATCTACCTAAAGCGTCTATTTCTACTACTTTAACACCAGCAGTAAAACGACGGATAAAATCATTATTCTTTTTCACAAATCGGTTCAACTTGTTGATTTTATTCATCATCAAGTTCCATTCTGCCATTGGATACAATTCTAAACAAGGTTGAAAAACCGAACGCTTCAAGACAAAACCATCCAGAAGTGCGGCTGACAATTGCTTTTTCAAAGGCGCAGGTAAAAGCAGCCTTCCTTTAGCATCAACTTTACATTCATATGTTCCAATAATTGAATTCAATTTTACTTGTTTTTAAATGATACTGACAAAAATAAAAAAAAATTCCCACAATTTACCACAAAATACCACTTTGTTAATAAGTTTTCCCACTTGATTGAAAAATCGAGCAAAAAAAGTGGCTTTATTTTATAAATAACTCAATAACAAGTGTTTAAAAATCAACTGAAAATGTTGATTTCAGAGAATAAATTGGGTTTGATAAAAAAATAATAAAGATTTTATAGTTTGGAAACTTAAATTTAACTTTGAGGTGATTTAGAAATAAAATATTTTGAATTGGATTAAAATTTTGAATTTATATTCAAAAAATAATACATATTAATACTTATATTTGTCAAAATTGAAAAGCAATATATCTGATGGAACAAGTCTTAAAAAAAGAAGGTCGTTATACCTATTTTGAAGCTGGCGAAGGAACTCCAATAATCGTTTTACACGGATTAATGGGCGGATTAAGCAACTTTGAATCTGCGGGCGCGTTTTTTTCTAAAAAGGGCTATAAAATTATTATTCCTGAACTACCTATTTATACTCAAAGTTTATTGAGAACGAATGTGAAAGCTTTTGCTAAATATGTGAAAGATTTTATAATTTTTAAAGGTTTCGACAGAGTAATTTTAATGGGTAATTCTTTAGGAGGTCATATCGCTTTGTACCATGCAAAAATGTATCCAGAAAAAATGTTAGGGCTTGTAATTACAGGAAGTTCAGGGCTTTATGAAAATGCAATGGGCGATAGTTATCCAAGACGTGGCGACTACGATTATATTCAAAAGAAAGCCGAAGCGGTATTTTACGATCCTAAAATTGCCACAAAAGAAATAGTTGACGAAGTTTTTAGCATGGCTAATGACAGAATCAAATTGATAAAAACTCTAACTATTGCAAAAAGTGCAATTCGTCATAATATGGCTAAAGATTTACCAAAAATGCATATTCCAACCTGTATTATTTGGGGCAAAAACGATACTGTAACTCCGCCAGAAGTTGCACTTGAATTTAATAAGCTATTACCCAATTCTACTTTATATTGGATTGATAAATGTGGTCATGCCGCCATGATGGAACGACCAGACGAATTCAACGAAATTATGCTTGAATGGTTAAAAAAGGTTAATTTATAAATAATTTTCACCAAATAATTTCAAAAATTGTTTGGTGTTTTTTTTAACTACCTTTGCAAAAAATCAAGATTCATTATGAAAATTAATACCGCCGAATTTATTATTAGCAATTCAGAAGTGGATAAATGTCCGAAAGACTTTTTACCAGAATATGCCTTTATTGGTCGGTCAAATGTTGGCAAATCTTCGTTGATTAATATGCTAACCAATCATAAAAATTTAGCAAAAACATCGGGAAGACCAGGAAAAACTCAATTAATCAATCATTTTTTAATTAATAATAATTGGTTTTTGGTGGATTTACCAGGATATGGATATGCTAAGGTTTCTAAAAAAACTAAATCGATATTCCAACAATTTATAACTGATTATTTTGAAACACGTGAACAATTAGTTTGTGCTTTTGTGTTAATTGATATTCGTCACGAAGCTCAAAATATTGACATCGAATTTATGTCATATATGGGAGAAAGTGAAATTCCGTTTTGTATCATTTTTACAAAAGCCGATAAGATCAGTAAAGTGAAAATTAACTCTCATATTGCAGCATACAAAAAGCAGATGTTTGCCAATAATTGGGCTGAAATGCCTCATTTTTTTGTTACCTCAGCAACTGAAATGACCGGAAAAATGGAATTACTCGAATATATTGACGAAGTAAATCAAGAAGTTTTTAAAAATAATAGTCAGTTTTAGAAACTATATTGTTTTGTTCAGATCTAATTTTTCTGCAAAATAATCACAAAAATCTTTCATTGTTTCCGACATTTTTTCATCGCCTGTTGCTCGCATGTAGGTATCGGACATTGCAACCAAAGTTTGATGGAAAAAAAGTTTCATTTCGTCAACCGGCATGTCTTTAGTCCATAAATCGATTCGCAGTGATTCTTTGTTATTGCTATTCCAAATGGAAAGCATAATTGCTTTAGCTTCTTCAGAATTTACGCCACCGTCTTGAGCCGACCAACTTAATTTTTCAGGTACTTTATTTTCGTCTAAATCAATGTAAAAATTAATTTCAGAGGTTGAATTTGCCATTATTTTTTAGGTTTGTATTTTGAATTTTGAAATATTTCTATTGGATCCATTTGCAATAATTGTTGCAAATTTACATCATTATTATTCATAAAGGAACGAACAATTTGCCAACCTACCCAAGTTCCAACTCTACCTGGCGATTCGTTGTCAATTTCAAGATAAAATTTTGAAAATGGCGCAGTATTTATAAATCGGGTTGACAATTTCGAATCGGTGCTGTAAAGCAATTGTTCTTGCATAAAATAGCGCCACATATAGCTTTCGTTTTCTTGACACCAAGTAATTTGTTCTGGAGTGTAGCCAATTTTTTCAGCATCGGAAGTTTCAGGTAATAAAACGTCTTTTAAATACAATTGCTTCCCTGCATAAACCATTTGCGAAAGCAAATTTCTATTGTTTCCAAAAGGAATTTTGGTGATAGAAAAGCTTGAAACGATGTCGGGCATAATTTGATTTTGCTCAAAATTTTGCTTTAAATATTCTGGAAATTCATAGAATTTATGGTTTTTACCTAAATATAAATCAAGAGAAATAAGCACTAAACTATCGGTATAAATAGCTTTGTTCTGATAATCCATTTCAGAAATAAGTGTAACTACTTTTGGTGTTTTGGTATTTGGAAAATAGTATTTAATGTGCTGAAAAAGCACCTCTAAATCGGAATTAACTTTTTCAAAATTGGAGTATTTTTTTTGAACTTCTGAATATAATTCTCGGTAAAGTGGATTTTTTATTTTGTTCACCCAAACGGAATCTGGTGTTTGAGAAGGGAAAAAATAAGGATATTTATTTTTTACATTTTGAAGATTTTCCACAGGAGATTCGTAGAAAATTTTATCAAATCGTTCTACGTTTATGGTAACGGGAATTTCATCGACTTCTTTTTCGATTTTATTTTTTTTATCACACGAAGATAAAACCACCAACAACGAAAATAGCGACAACAATTTTTTCATAGTATTTATTTTTTAGCCCTGAGTGCAGTGGAAATCCTTTTTTTGGAGGTACGAAAAAAAAAGATTGCAACGGAAAGCAGGAAATAGCTCCAAATAATTATTATTTTTGCAAATATACATTGCAGTACTATAAACTATAACAAAAAATGTCTAAAAAAAGTACAATTCAGGTTGAAAAAGTGAACCAACATATTGTGAACTGGTTAAAAGAGTATGCAATTACATCTAAAACCAATGGCTTTGTGGTTGGAATTTCAGGTGGAGTAGATTCGGCGGTAACTTCTACATTGTGTGCTCAAACGGGATTGCCCACTTTGTGTGTTGAAATGCCGATTCATCAAAATGAAAATCACGTAAATCGTGGAAAAGAACATATAGAGCAGTTGAAAAATAGATTTTCAAATGTGCAAAGTGCGCTCTCAGATTTAACTTCGGTGTTTGACAATTTTGTGAAATTAGTTCCAACTGGGGAGAATGAAGATAAAAAACACCTTGCTTTAGCAAATACTAGAGCGAGATTGCGAATGACTACTTTGTATTATCATGCGGGAATTAATGGTTTTTTAGTGGCTGGAACGGGAAATAAAGTAGAAGATTTTGGAGTTGGTTTTTATACAAAATACGGAGATGGCGGAGTTGATTTAAGTCCGATAGCTGATTTAATGAAATCGGATGTTTTTGCTTTAGGCGGTTATTTACAAATTCCAAATTCAATATTGATTGCTGAACCGTCGGATGGACTTTTTGGCGATGCACGATCAGATGAAGAGCAACTTGGCGCTAGTTATGATGAGCTAGAATGGGCTATGATTGAAGATACTAATGGAAAAACCGATGCTAATTTTTCAGGTAGAGAACTTGAAGTATTTTCAATATATAAAAGATTAAACACGGTAAATCAACACAAAATGAATCCAATACCAGTGTGTTTGATTCCAAAAGAGTATAAATAGAGTACTTTAGCATTATGATACAATGGCTAAATAATTTATTAGGAGTAGAAAAAACGTCAGACAAATTGGATGATATGAATAAATTTTTAATAGTTGGACTTGGTAATATTGGCGCAGAATATGTCAACACAAGACACAATATAGGTTTTAAAGTACTTGATTTTATTGCAAATATAGAAGGTGCTAGTTTTGACAATTTAAAATTAGGGGCTGTTGCTGAAATAAAGATAAAAGGCAAGACTTTTATTCTATTGAAGCCAAATACCTATATGAATTTGAGTGGAAAAGCATTAAAATATTGGATGGACAAAGAAAAAATTGCTTTGGATAAAGTTTTAATTATTACTGACGATTTGAATTTGTCTTTCGGCACAATTAGAATTCGATCAAAGGGAAGTGATGGCGGACACAATGGCTTAAAGAATATTACACAAGTTTTAAATACTCAAGAATATGCCCGATTTAGATTTGGAATCAGCGATGCTTTTAAAAAAGGAAAGCAAGTGGATTACGTTTTAGGAAATTGGGATGAGGAGGAGAAAACGAAACTTCCTGAACGTCTCGAAATTGCATCTGAAATTATAAAATCTTTTGGATTAGCTGGTTTAGAAATTACGATGACATCTTATAATGGTAAGTGACAATAGTGGTATGAAATTTGTAGTTATGTTTTAAATATGTTAAAGTTTTATGTGTTTTTATTGAAAAACCGCTACCTTTACAAAAAATTATTAATGCTAAAAAATTACTTTTATATTGCTTTATCGCTACTTCTACTAAGTTCTTTTAGCGCAAAAGCTCAAGATAGTAAGGTACAGGCTAGAAATCAAGAAACTTCAATTGAAGGTTTGAATTTCTATCCAAACCCTGTGAGCAATGGTAAGATTTACATTACTTCAAAATTATCCTTAGACAAAGAAATTACGATTTTTGATGTTTTAGGGAAAAAAGTCCTTCAAACAATATTGAACTCAAGAGAGTTGAATATTTCTGCATTATCTCCTGGTGTTTACATCATCAAAATTAAAGAAGGAGATGCAAGTGCAACTAGAAAACTAATAGTCAAATAGTTATCTGGTTTTCCTGTTAATAATTTAATGTAATATTTACATGAATCTGATATTTATGTTCAGATTACTTCCTATATTTGTAAAATATTTAAAATAAAAATTATGAAAAAAATTTACTCTTTTCTTTTAACACTAATGATTGGTGTATGCTCATATGGGCAAATTACAATTTCGGCATTAAATACTCCTTATACTCAGAATTTTGACGCTATGGGAGCCACGGGAACAACTTATCCAACAGATTGGACAGGGATTAGAGCTGCTGGAAGTGGAACTGCAAATCAAGTGTTAAATCCTGTAGTAACAGATGGTACATCTAATTCTGGTGCTGTGTTTAATATTGGTACAACTTCAGCAAATGATAGAGCACTTGGCTCATTAGCATCTGGAACAACTATTCCAGCTTTTGGAGCTACATTTAAAAATACTTCAGGAGGTCTTATATCTAAAATTTCTATTTCAGGTATCATGGAACAATGGAGGACTGGTACTGATGCAACAACAACTGAAAATTTAACTTTTTCATACAGTTTGGACGCAACTAGTTTGAATACAGGCGTTTGGACTACTGTTTCGGGTTTAAATTTAGTTGAAAAATTAATTACAACTACAACATCGGCTGCAGTAGACGGTAACTTAGCAGCAAATAAAACTTCAATATCTAGTGATATTTCACTTGCATGGGCAAATAATTCAAATTTATGGATAAAATGGACAGATGCAAACGAAGCAGGTAGTGATGGCGCCTATGCAATTGATGATTTTAGCTTGACTGCTACTGAAACTTCTATTGCCCCAATTTTAGTTATAAATACTCCAGCTCCAAATACAACTTTTGTACCTTTATCAACCGTAAATTCTGCAATTACAGTTTCAAATTTTACTGTAGGAAATGGAACAGGAACGGGTCATATTCACTATTCAGTAGATGGCGGAACGGCAGTTGAAAAATACGATACAAATCCAATTACATTAAATGGTTTATCTGCTGGGGCTCATACACTAAGCTATACATTAGTTGATAATAATCACTCTACTCTAAATCCATCAGTTTCTGCCGCTATTTCATTTACAATTACGGGAATATCTAATGTTGCTGACATTGCTGCATTAAGAGCTGGTACGTTAAATGCCTATTATACATTAACTGGAAATGCAGTAGTTTCTCATGTTAGAACACCTGCGGGAACCGTTACAGTAAATACAACTAGAAATCAAAAATTTATTCAGGATGCAACTGGCGGAATATTAATTGATGATAGTGCTGGAAAAATTACAACGCCATTTACAATTGGAGATAGCATGAACAATATTTCTGGTCAATTAATCGATTTTAATGGTATTTTAGAATTGGTTCCTTTACAAAACCAAACTGTTGTTTCTTCAGGAAATACTTTAACACCTGAAAATATTTCAATTGCAGTTTTAAATGCAAATGTTAATAATTACGAAAGTAAATTGATAAGTTTCAATAATATTACAATTACTGGAACTGTAGTTGCGGGTGTTGTTACTCAATTAACTCCTGGACAAGTATTTACAACTAGTACAAATTACAATGTATTTGATGGAACTACAAACGGAGTATTAAGAACTGGATTTGCAGAAGCAAACTACATTGGGACAACAATTCCTACTGGGGCATTTAACATAACTGCTTTAGGTTATGATAATGTTTCTTCAGCGACTCCTCCTGTGTTAACTCCACAATTTATACCTAGAAATTTGGCAGATTTTACAACACTTCAAAATCAAAACAACGAAATCGCCGGATTAAAAGTTTATCCAAATCCAGTTTCAAATGGCGTTTTGCATGTTGAATCAAGTTTGAATTTAGAAAAAACCGTCTCTTTATTTGACGTTTTAGGTAAAGAAGTTATTAAAACTACTACTTCAAATACTACAATTAATATTGCAAATTTAAATAGCGGAATCTATTTTGTGAAAATTACTGAAGGTGAAAAAACAGCAACTAAAAAATTAGTTGTAAAATAATTTCTGTTTTATATAAAAATAAAAACCTGTTCAAATGAACAGGTTTTTTTATATTTAATAATTATAAATTCTAATTACTATATCTCGACATAACTCTTCCTAATTTCATAGAAAAAGAATTTATAAGCTTAGAATAATCCATTGCTAAAGACATCGTATCTGAATTATCTAAAGTTGGATCAGGCAAAATTGAACCTTTTAATTCTTCGATGATTTTATCTACTAAATACCATCTCATCGTTAAAATAGTTTCTGAAACGTATTGACTTATCGTTTCATTTTTTTGTTTAACAAATATATTTTGACCGCCCCAATCGTGCAAAGCCAATTTTTCGTCTTCCATTAATATATCAGTCACTTCTTGAGCAAATTCTTGAGGAAGTTGCATCAAATACTGCTCAATATTGTATGACTCATTCTGATTAAAATAATCTACTAGATTATTATAAATGTCTTTAAAAAGAGGATTTGCCAATTCAACCTCATCTTCCTGCAAACTCAAATAAACTCTTTGGTAAACAAAATATTCTTTTTTCTCAATTGTGTTTTCAACCTCGCCATTGGCATTTGTCTTTAACAGAACATCTTCAAATTCTTCTTTAATGTTTCCGTAAAGAAGTAAGATTTTAATTATTGTTCGTTCTAATTGATACAAAACATCAACTTTCTCCACTTGATTTACAGATTCACTCTTAATAACTTCAAATGATTTTTGCTCTTGTTTTATTTTTTTACCAATATCGGAAATATCTTTTTTTACTAATTGTGCTAACGTACTCAACAAAACTTGCTCTGAAATATCCATGATTCTGGAACATTCTTGAATGTAAATTTCACGTTGAATTCGGTCTGGAATCTTAGAAATACTTGCTACGATATCACGAATTAATTCTGCTTTTTTTATAGGATCATTCTTGGCGTCCTTTATTAATAAAGAAGCTTTGAATTGTATAAAATCTTTAGCATTTTCTTCTAAATAAACTACTAAATCTTCATATGGCGTTTTCTTTGCAAAACTATCTGGGTCTTCGCCATCCGGAAATTCACAAACTCTTACGTTCATTCCCTCTTCCAAAATTAAATCGATTCCTCGAATGGATGCTCGTAAACCCGCTGCATCACCATCAAAAAGTACGGTTACATTTTTGGTCAACCTATTTATTAATCGGATTTGGTCTGGTGTTAATGCGGTTCCAGAAGAAGAAACTACGTTTTCAATTCCCGTTTGATTGAACTGAATTACATCGGTGTAACCTTCCACCAAAAAACAATTATTTTGTTTGGCTATAGCTTGTTTGGCTTGATATATTCCGTATAGCACCTTGCTTTTATGGTAAATATCACTTTCAGGTGAATTTAGGTATTTAGCTGCTTTTTTATCATTGGTCAAAATTCTTCCTCCAAATCCCAAAACCCTTCCCGACATGCTTTGAATAGGAAACATAACACGACCTTTAAATCGGTCAAACGGCCTGTCATCCCTAGGAATTGTTAATCCAGTACTTTCTAAAAATTCTAATTTATAACCTTTTCCTAAAGCTTCTTTTGTGAAAGCATCCCAAGCTTCAGGTGAATATCCTAGTGAAAATTTCTTGATGGTTTCATTGGTAAAACCTCTTTCTTTGAAATAAGTGTAGCCAATAGCTTTTCCTTCTTCAGTATTTAAAAGTGCATCTTGAAAATAATTTTTGGCAAATTCAGAAACCAAATACATGCTTTCACGAACATCAGTATTGGCTTTTTCCTCATTGGTTTGAACTGTTTCTTCAATTTCAATGTTGTACTTTTTAGCTAAATATCGAATTGCTTCTGGATAGGTAAAATGCTCGTGTTCCATTAAAAAAGCTACAGAATTTCCTCCTTTTCCGGAACTAAAATCTTTCCAAATTTGTTTTACAGGAGACACCATAAATGACGGAGAACGCTCGTCTGAAAAGGGGCTTAATCCTTTGAAATTACTTCCCGCACGTTTCAATTGTACAAAATCACCAATAACCTCCTCTACTCGAGCAGTTTCGAAAACGGTATCTATAGTAGCTTTTGAAATCAATTTAAATTTAGGTTCAAGGGTTAAGGCTCAAAGTTACAAAGTTTTTTGTGTAATCTGATATTACTTTTTTCTTTCAATGACATAATTTACCATCATGATCAAAGATTCTTTATAGTCGGATTTTGGATAATTTTCAATTAATTGAAGCGCTTCTTGTTGGAATTGAATCATTTTTTGTTCTGCATAGGAAAGTCCATTGTTGTTTTTTACAAATGCAATTACTTCTTTAACTCTCTTTTTATCTTTATTATGATTCTTAATAGAATTGATAAGCCAGCTTTTTTCTTTTGAGGTGCAATTATTCAAAACGTGGATTAATGGCAACGTCATTTTTTGTTCTTTAATATCAATTCCTGTTGGTTTTCCAATTGCCTCTTCAGTGTAATCAAACAAATCGTCTTTTATTTGAAAAGCCATTCCAATTAGCTCTCCAAATTTTCTCATATTTTCAACCTGAATTTCATCTTCAATTACAGATTTTGCTCCAAGAGCACAGCAAGCGGCAATTAAAGTGGCAGTTTTCTTTTGAATAATTTCATAATAAACGTCTTCAGTTATATCTAACCTTCTGGCTTTTTCTATTTGAAGTAATTCTCCTTCGCTCATTTCTCGAACGGCTACAGATATAATTTTCAACAAATCAAAATCGCCATTATCAATTGAAAGTAACAACCCTTTTGACAGTAAATAATCACCAACTAATACTGCAATTTTATTTTTCCAAAGGGCATTTATGGAGAAAAAACCCCGTCTTCTATTGCTGTCATCAACCACATCATCATGTACTAAAGTGGCGGTGTGAATTAATTCGATAACAGATGCACCACGATAGGTTCTTTCATTTACAATGCCGTTTGATAACATTTTTGCTGTTAGAAAAACAAACATTGGTCGCATTTGTTTTCCTTTTCTATTTACAATATAATAGGTAATTCGATTAAGAATGCCAACTTTAGAAACCATCGATTCTCGAAATTTTATTTCGAAAAGATCCATTTCTGATAGAATAGGTTTTTTTATTTCGGCAATTATATTCATAGTTTTTCAAAGATACTATTTTGAAACTAGATTGAAAATATTTTTTAATTTCGATTAAACTTTTTACATTTGTTTAAGTCTTATGATAAAGAATTTAAAAAAAATAAATATGAAAACAAATTCAATTTTAAAATTAACTGTATTGTTTGCGGTTATTTTATTTGTAAGTTGCTCTAAGGACAACAATGATCTTGCTAACGAGTTTACCGTAGAAGATATTCAAACAAATGCTAAATTAGATCAAGCTGCTAATGATTTATCTGAAATTATTGACGACCAGTATTTAATTGAAAACCCTGCTGGAAAAAGTATAGCTCCAACGGAAATTAATTCATTACCTGCTTGTGCAGTTGTAACAAGAACTGTTACTGCGACAACTTGGAGAAGAAAAATTAATTTTGGAACTACAGGTTGTGCATTGCCAAATGGTGCAATTTTAAGAGGAATAATCTACATTAGCGGTTCTTTACCTTACTCAACTACAAATTATGTGATTACCTATACTTTTGATGGTTTTCGTTATAATGACTTCTTAGTACAGGGAAATAGAACAATTACTAGATCTTTAGGTTCGTCAATTTATCAAACGAATACACATCCAATAAGTGTATTGGATATGAATATGACATTTACTAATTCAAGAGGTGTTTACACAAGAGTTGGAACAAGAACTAGAGAATGTATAGAAGGATTTGGAACAGCAATATTAGTTGATAATGTTTATGTAATAACTGGAAACTGGACAACAACTTTCCCGAATGGAAATGTTCACACGAATACAATTTCAAATACTGCACCTATTAGAGTTAGATTGAATTTTGATCACAGAGTGGTTTCTGGAATTGTAAATATCACTAGACCAAATCACACCGCAGTTTTAGATTATGGAGATCGAACTTGTGATAACATTGCTACCATTTCAATTGATGGTGGAGCACCAATCTCATTTACATTCTAATAATTAAGATTTTCACATAAAAAAACGTTCAGAATATTCTGAACGTTTTTTTTATACTTCTTTGTTAGCTAATTGACCACAAGCAGCATCAATATCTTTTCCTCGGCTTCTTCTAACTTTCGCAACGATATCAATTGCAGCAAGGGCTTTTATGTAGGCATTTATTGACTCTTCAGAAGCTTGTTGGAATTCCCCGTCATCAATTGGATTGTATTCAATTAAATTTACTTTACAAGGTACATATTTACAAAATTTTACCAAGGCGTCAACTGATTCTTTATTGTCATTTATCCCTTTCCAAACTACATATTCGTAGGTGATTTTACTTTTTGTTTTTGAATACCAATATTCTAATGATTCTCTTAAATCTGCTAAAGGAAAATTAGCTGAAAAGGGCATTATTCTGGAACGAATTTCATCAATTGCCGAATGCAATGAAACTGCCAATTTAAATTTAACTTCATCATCGGCAAGCTTTTTAATCATTTTAGGAACACCTGAAGTAGAAAGTGTAATTCTCTTTGGAGACATTCCCAAACCTTCATTTGAGGTAATCATAGCTATCGCTTTCAGAACATTGTTATAATTCATAAGTGGTTCTCCCATTCCCATAAAAACAATATTGGAAAGTGGATGATTATAATACAAGCGGCTTTCTTTATCAATTGCGATTACTTGGTCATAAATTTCTCCTGGTTCCAAATTTCGCATTCTTTTTAATCTTGCTGTAGCGCAAAAGTTACAATCTAAACTACAACCTACTTGACTAGAAACACAAGCAGTTGTTCTTGTATTAGTCGGAATTAAAACACTTTCTACAACCAATCCATCATGAAGGCGAACTGCATTTTTTACTGTTCCATCTGAACTGCGTTGCATTGTATCTACCTTTATATGGTTGATTACAAAATTGTTTTCCAGCATCAATCGGGTTTCTTTAGACACATTGGTCATGTCATCAAAACTGTGCGCCCCTTTGCTCCATAACCATTCATAAACCTGGTTTCCACGGAAGGCTTTGTCTTGATTAGCAACAAAAAAATCACGCAACTGTTCTTTTGATAATGCTCTTATGTCTTTTTTCTCGATTTGCATGGTGCAAATTTAGTTTAATTTGTGGATTTGTTTATTTGATAAATTGATAACTTTGACAAAAAATATAAATACAATCAAAAGATGCACTTTATTTCCCAAGAATTAGAAAATTATATCGAGAAACATTCTGAAAAAGAACCTGATTTATTGGCAGCTTTAAATAAGGAAACGTATCAAAAAATTCTACTGCCAAGAATGTTGAGTGGGCATTTTCAAGGGCGAGTATTGAGCATGCTTTCAAAATTAATTCGACCGGTTAATATCCTAGAAATTGGAACATTTACGGGTTATGCTGCTTTGTGTTTGTGCGAAGGAATGCAAGAAAATGGTCAATTACACACAATTGACATTAAAGAAGAATTGGAAACTATCCAAAGAAAATACTTTGATAAATCACCTTGGGGAAGTCAAATTTTTCAACATTTGGGTGAGGCAATTGATATTATTCCAACATTAGAATTAAAATTTGATTTGGTATTTATTGATGCCGATAAGGAAAATTATCTTAATTATTTTGAATTAATACTGCCTAAAATGAATAAAGGCGGCATCATATTATCAGATAATGTTTTATGGAGTGGAAAAGTTTTGGAACCTTTACAAAAAAACGATAATAGTACAAAAGTACTTATAGAATACAATAAATTATTGAAAAATGATACTCGAGTTGAAACCGTTTTATTACCTATTCGAGATGGATTAACCGTTTCTAGAGTTAGATAATTACTTTTTTAAATTGGAGAAATCCATATAATTTATAAAATAAAAACCCTAAAATAAATCCATTAATATAGCCACAAATTATGTCTGTTGGATAGTGTAATCCTAAGTAAATACGACTAAATGCGAAAATTAGTGGCCACAAAAATAATAGAGCAAAATACTTGAATTTGTTTTTTAGAATTAAGTATAAAAAGGAGGCAACTGCCATTGAATTTGAGGCATGTCCAGAGAAAAAGCTAAAGGTTTCACTCGATTTTACTACCCTAATTAACCCATTGATTTTAGGATCGCTGCATGGACGAAGGCGTTGAAAAGTATCTTTTACAAGATTTGTAAATTGATCGGAGATAGTGATTAAAACCATTACAAATAACAGCAAATATAAGGTTTGTTTCACTCCAATTTTCTTATAAATAAAATAGAGTAAAACTAAAAAAAATGGAGTCCAATTACTTTGTTTTGTAATAAACATCCAAAACGGATCGAAGATGGATGATCCTAGCCCATTTAAAAAAATAAGCAGTTCTTTATCGAGTGCTAAGATCTTATCAAGCATTAAGATTGTCTTTTTATTGGACCCTCGTTTTCAATAGTTTCTACATTCTCAATATCAATTTTAGCATTTTCTATAACGGGAGTCACATCATTAAGCAAATTTTCTTTTGCTTTACTAATTTCTTGATTGATATTTCCAGTAATATCTGTAATTGATTTAGAATCTAAACCATTTGCTTCAGCTCCTTTTTGAATTTCACTTTTAATATCATTTGTAGCGTTTTTCAATTGCGCCATAGCTTTACCCATTGTTCTTGCAATATCAGGGATTTTATCCGACCCAAAAAGCATTAGAACTACAAATAATATTAGTATTAATTCTCCGCCGCCTATTCCAAACATATCAATTTATTTTATTGCAAAGTTACTAAGTTTATATAAAGCTTAAAGTATATTAGTAATAAAAATATGTTAATCAAATTTAGATTTTGCTTCAACTTTTGGCCAGGTATTATTTGTAACATCAATATCGGCAGTTTCTAATTTTGGATCAACTACAATTTTTGATATCACTTTTTTGGTTGCAAAAGTTCGAGTTACCTCATCGTCATTCATTCTCCAAATTTGAGCTGGAAATTTATGGTTTTCAGTAGTTCCATCTTCAAATGTTAGCTCAACAATTATTGGCATAACCAATCCTCCTGGCTTATTGAAGGTAACTTCATAGAAATATTTAGGCGAATCAAATTTTGCAATTTCCTCAGGCTTGAAATTAGTTTTAATAAATTCATCCAATGCCTTAATTTCCTTTATTTCTAATGGCTTATTCATTTCTGGCTTGTAATTTTCACTTGTGCTATTTACCATAAAAACCATCGGTCCTGTTGCTCTCAATCGGTTTCTTCTTGAAGATGTTGGAGCTTTAAAGTCTTTTGGCGCATCATTACTTACAAAATATTGCTTTACTTCTTTAATTCCGATATCAGTAAAATCAGTCGTGTAAAACCATCCTCTAAAAAACCAATCTAAATCAGTTGCCGATGCATCTTCCATCGTTCTAAAGAAATCTTCTGGTGTTGGGTGCTTGAATTTCCATCTATTTGCATAGGTTTTGAAAGCATAATCAAATAATTCATGACCCATAATTGTTTCACGTAAAATATTTAATCCCGCTGCTGGTTTCCCATAAGCATTGTTTCCAAATTGTTTTATAGTTTCAGAATTGGTCATTATTGGCTCTAAGTTTTTTTGATCTCCACTCATGTAGGCAACAATTGACTTTGGCGAACCTCTTTCTACTGGATAAGTTGCTTCCCATTCCAATTTAGCTTTGTAATCCATAAATGAGTTCAAACCTTCATCCATCCATGTCCATTGGCGCTCGTCAGAATTCACAATCATCGGGAAGAAATTATGACCAACTTCGTGAATAATAACCCCTAACATTCCATATTTTACTCTGTCAGTATATTTCCCATCTTCATCTGGACGACCAAAATTCCAACAAATCATTGGGTATTCCATCCCTTGATCTTGCGCATTAACGGAAACTGCTTTTGGATATGGATAATCAAATGTTAAGCTAGAATAACTTTTCAAAGTGTGCGCAACGATTCTTGTAGAATATTCCTCCCATAATGGATTTCCTTCTTTAGGATATAATGAAACTGCCATTACTATTTTACCACCTAATTTTACAGCCATTGCATCTAAAATAAATTTTCTAGAGGTTGAAATTCCAAAATCTCTAACATTTTCAGCTTTGAATTTCCATGTTTTTTTCTTGTCTGAAAAACCTTTTTCAGCTTCAGTTGCTTCGGCTTGAGTTACAATAACAACCGGTTTTTCAAATGAATTTTCTGCTTGAGCGTATCTCTTTACTTGTTCTGGTGTGAAAACCTCAGTTCTGTTTTGCAATACTCCCGTAGCTTCCATTATATGATCTGCAGGAACTGTAATGTTAACTTCATAATTTCCAAAAGGCAAAGCAAACTCCCCGCTTCCCCAAAATTGCATGTTTTGCCAACCTTCAACGTCATTATATACTGCCATTCTAGGATAGAATTGAGCTAAAACATATAAATTATTTCCGTCTTTGAAATTTTCGTAGCCTGAACGACCGCCATCAATCATGTAATTATTAATGTTGTAATTCCATTTGATGTTCAAAGCAATTTTTTCTCCGTGGGCTAATGGTTTTGCCAAATTAATTCGCATCATCGTTTCATTCACGGTATAAGACATTAAATTACCTTTACTGTCTTTTACATAGTCTATCTTGAAACCCCCGTCAAATTTTTCTTCTAAATATTTTTTTGAAAAACCTCCAACACTAATTGCTGGATCAACTTTTGCATTTTCAACTAGAGGAGATTTAGAAGTTTTAGCAGCTCTATTTTGATCCAATTGAATCCATAAATAATCTAAAGATTCTTTAGCATTATTAGTATAGGTTATTGTTTCTGTACCATAAATTTTGGTGTTTTTATCATCTAGCTCAATATCCATTTTATAGTCGGCTTGCTGCTGATAATATTCAGGTCCCGGAGCGCCTGAAGCTGTTCGATACATATTTGGTGTAGCCAACAAATCGTACATTTGTCGAAACTTGTTTTTATCTTCATGACCTAATTCTTTGGTCTTTGTAGCTTCTTTAACTTCTTGCGAAAAGTTTGAAAATGTTACGAAGAACAATAGAAATAAAGTAATAATATTTTTCATAATTGAGGATTTTTTTAGCTTTCAAATGCTAAAGTAATTAATTTATTTGAGTTTTTTATCTAGTTATTTTAACATTCCGCTTAAAGTTCCTTCTGTGAGCAATAAACTCTGCTTTTCTCCGTAAATTGTGGATTGAATAATATTTTGTTGTTCTGAATTTAATTCGATTAATGCGGAGTTTTTAACTTCTAACGATTTTATTTTTGAAATGTCTTTTATGTTGTAGTAACAAATAATTACATTTCCTTCCATTTCCTTACTTAGATAATTTATTGGCTTTAGTTGTCCATTAACTTTCAATGAAAAATTATCTAAAATGTATTTCTTCATCAGATTGACATCTTCTTGAGATTCATTTTTTTCACCTAAAAAGGTCTTTTTGCCAAACTTTTTATAAAGAACAGAATTTACATCATCAACAAAAAGTCGGGAAGTAATTTGCAGCATTTTTTTCTCTGACACATAGTTAATTTGATAGATGGAAACATAAAATTTATGAATCCCAAAAGAGGATAATGTCAAGAAAATTATTGCTATTAAGGTGTAAAATGTGTTTTTCTTCATTTACCAAAAGTAATTAAACCATTTCTATTTTGGAATAGCATTATAGTTCACGGCTAATTTAGATATTAAAAATAACATCATGGTTCTGTTTTTAACTTTTAAAGCGGCTGTAAATTCTTTGTCTTCAATAATATACCTTTGAAAATCATCAATATAAATTTCAGGAATTTTCAATGTTTCTATGTAATATTTGTCTTCATACAAAATACCAACTTTATCCAAAAGCCGTTCTTTTCGTTCCACGACAACTTCTTTTTTTAACATTGCCGTTCGCCCTGACATCCAATTTAATGGGACATCTAAAATTCCGGTGGTTGCTGTTCTCAATTTTCTTTCAGCAGGAGTATATTGCTTTTGCCCAGGAATTATACTCACCCCTTCAATAGGACTTTTCTTTACAATTACCTCATCAAGCTCATTGATTTTAGGATACATATTTACGGTAATTGTTCCCGATTTTAAATCGTCTTCATCAATAAGAACTCGTCTCATTTCCAAAGATTTTGATGAAAATACTAATATGTCATCGGCTTTAGCCAAAATAGAAAACTCGCCTTTACTATTAGTTACAGTAACTTTTTCATTACCTAAATTCACTACATCAATTCCCGAAAGCAAAGCGTCATCGGCTGCAATTATTCCTTGAATCAGTTTCTCATTACGATCTTGCGACCACATCGAAAAAGTACCTAAAAATAAAAATAGGACAACCCATTTTTTCATAATCTGAAACTAATTTTTATTATTTGTAAAAGTATTTAAGAGAAATTAAAAATTATAATTTGGACTGGTAAAGTTATGTTAATATATAATTTTCTAATATTGAAAATAAAATGATAAAATGGGTAACTTTGAATTCCTAAAAGATTAAAAATGAAAAATTGCATTATTGCCAGCACCTCAACTTTATACGGAGGAACTTATCTAGACTATTTAATTCCAGAATTGAAACTACACTTTCAGAATTGTAAATCGATTCTATTTATTCCCTATGCGCAACCTGGTGGATTATCCAATGAAGAATATACAGATAGAGTTTCTAAAGCTTTCGCCAAATTAAATATTGAAGTAAAAGGAATTCATGAGTTTGAAAATCCAATTGAAGCAATTGAAGAAGCCGAAGGTATTTTCACAGGTGGTGGAAATACTTTTTTATTGGTTTTCCAATTGTATAAAAATAAAGTAATGGATGCATTGGCGGAAGCCATAAAAAAAGGAACTCCCTATTTAGGATCTAGCGCTGGAAGTAATATTTGCGGTTTATCGATGCAAACCACTAACGATATGCCAATCATTTACCCACCCAGTTTTCAAACTTTGGGGATAGTCCCGTTTAATATCAATCCGCACTATTTGGATGCCGATTTGCAATTGAAACACAATGGGGAAACTCGAGAAATGAGAATTAAAGAATTTCACTTTTTGAATTCTCCACCTGTTCTTGGGCTTCGCGAAGGAAGTTGGCTAGAAGTAAAAGGCGATAAAATTACTTTGAAAGGTGGGCTTCACGCAAGATTATTTCAAAAGAATACAGCACCTTTAGAGATTGAATCGGAAAGTGATCTTAGTAACTTAAAATAAAAAATCCCCAAACTATTAGTTTGAGGATTTTAGAGCGAAAGACGAGGCTCGAACTCGCGACAACCAGCTTGGAAGGCTGGAGCTCTACCAACTGAGCTACTTTCGCATTAACAACGGTGCAAATATAGATAATAAGTTGGATTTATTGCAAGTTTTTTTGAAAAAAAATTTAAAGACTCTTTAAAAATTCGCCTTTTTAAGTCCATCTTGATAACGTAAATAATTTATTTTGATATTGTTATGATAACAATTCACAAAAAAATAAAGAAATTAAATTATGATTGAAATTAAAAAAATCAGCGCTTTTGAAACAATAATTGTGAGACATCCTGTTTTACGTGCTGGTAAACCAATAGAAACTTGTCATTTTGAAGGTGATGATTTGCCTTCAACAGTTCACTTTGGATTGTATTTTGACAAACAATTGATTGCTGTGATTTCGGCATTTGAAGTAAAAAACAAATTGTTTACTGAAGAAAATCAATATCAAATCCGTGGAATGGCAGTTTTAGATGAGTTTCAAAAAAAGGGTTTTGGAGAACAATTATTAAACTATTGTGAAAATGAAATTCGAATAAAAAAAGGAGAATTAATTTGGTTTAATGCTCGTGAAACAGCCGTAGGTTTCTATAAAAAATCGGGATATGAAATTATTGGAGGTCAATTTGAAATTCCAGATGTTGGCCCGCATTTCATATTGTTTAAAAAAATATAAAATCAAGAATTAGAATTCGGATAATAAATATACAAACACGATTTATCCTTTATTTTATTGATGATTTTTTCAGTAAATTCTGTTGGTAACGCAGGACAACCTTGACTTCTTCCCAATCGATTATGAGCTTTGATAAAAAAATCAGAAACATAATCGGCGGCATGAATCACAATTCCTCGATTTCTTGCATTGTCATTTATCCCTTTTTCTAAACCATCTAATTTTAAAGATTTTCCATGCTTCCCATTATAAACTTCCCCTGTTGAATAAAATCCCAAACTACTTTTAAAAGATGCTGCCGAGTTGGAAAAACTCTTAGCAAATTCAGCTCCGGTATTTCTGCCATGTGCAACCAAAGAATTGAATACGATAGTATTTGTTGACAAATCAATCACCCAAAGTCTTTTTTCATTGGACGACAAACTGAAATCTATTAATGTTAGAATGTCTTTTTTGAAAATTCCTTTCTTCTTCATTTCATAAAATCCCAACATTGCTTTTTGGAAGCTTTCTAACTTTGGCAAAGTGAAATTATTACGATTTAAATTATTGTAAACGCTAATAATTTCTGCAGAGAAATTTTCGGTTTTTAAAAGTAAAGCTGAAGGTAATGTTGAGGGAGTTTCTATTTTATTTGATGAAAATGTAGCTAAAATGAAAACTAAAATGGGAAAAAATTTATAAGTCATTAATTATTATTGGTATTGCTGTATTTTCTTACTTCTATCAAATGTAGAATTTTAAATTAGGTAAAACATGTAATTCTAAAATTTTAACGTGTTAATTAACACCAATATATTTATATCATAAAAAAACCAAATCAAATTTAACATTTCAATTATTGATTATTATTTTGCTTTCAAAGTGTAATCTATTAGTATATTCATAATAAAAGCATAATATAATTGTTATTATTGGTATGAATTGATAATTTTGCGCCTTGAATTAAACCTTTATGAAAAAAACACTTCTACTCCTTATTTTTATTACATGCACGTTAAGTTACTCCCAGAAAAAAATACTTAAAACAAATTTGATTAATGGTGGAATTACCATTAATGGAAATTTAGATGAAACTCACTGGCAAACCGCAGCTGTAGCCAAAGATTTTTTCATGTTTGCTCCAGATAACGGCAAGGAAGTTGAAAAAGGAAATGAAACCGAAGTGAAAATTCTTTACGACAATGAAGCAATATATATAGGTGCCATTTTATATGATTCTGAACCTTCAAAAATTTTAAAAGAACTTACCCTCCGCGACGATCAAGGTACAAGCGATAATTTTGGAGTATTTATCAACGGTTTTAATGACGGACAACAAGATTTTCGATTTTTTTGTACTGCCTCAGGAACTCAAATGGATTGTTTAGCAACCGATACAAATGGCGAAGATTTTACTTGGGACGCCATTTGGTTAAGTAAAGCTAAAATTACCGACAAAGGCTGGGTAGTAGAAATGAAAATCCCATATGCAGCATTACGATTTTCAGATAATAAAGTTCAAACTTGGGGAATCAATTTTGTTAGAGATTTAAAACGAAAAAACTCTATTTATGTTTGGAACAAAGTTGATAACAAATTAAATAATGTAATACAACAAGCTGGAAATTTAGAGGGAATTGAAAATATCAAAACCCCTACTCGTCTATTCTTTATGCCTTATTCTTCTTTTTATTTGAATGCCAATGACGCTCAAAAAACGAAAGGAACTCTGAAAGGCGGGATGGATATAAAGTATGGAATTAACGATGCATTCACGCTTGACGCCATATTAATTCCTGATTTTGGTCAAACTAAATTCGACGACCAAATATTAAATTTAGGTCCGTTTGAACAGCAATTCAACGAAAACAGAGCTTTTTTTACTGAAGGAACCGACTTGTTTAACAAAGGTGGATTGTTCTATTCGAGAAGAATTGGCGGAAGCCCGTCTGCTTATCCAACAGTGGAAAATAACGAAGAAATAATTGAGAATCCAGCAACTGTGAATTTAATTAATGCGCTTAAAGTTTCTGGACGAACAAAAAGTGGATTAGGAGTTGGAGTGTCAAATGCCGTTACAGAAACAACCACCGCAAAAATTAGAAACAACTCTGACCAATCTGTTCGAAGTGAAGTAATAGAACCTTTAACAAATTATAGTGTTTTAGTGCTCGACCAACGTTTTCGAAAAAACTCATCTGTAAGTTTCATTAATACTAATGTTACCAGAGACGGCAGTTTTAGAGATGGAAATGTATCGGCTTTAGTTTGGGATTTAAATACTAAAGAAAATACCTACAACCTTTCGGGTGATTTTAAATACAGTTATGTAAATGAAGGTGGTGCAAAAACTTGAATAGCATCAAGTTTAAATATTGGTGAAACAAGCGGTCAATACCGTTACAGCCTTGGAGCCGATATTATGACTAAAGATTATGATATCAACGATTTAGGAATCAATTTTCAAACCAATTACTACAGTTTATATGGAAATGCCAACTATAGAATTCTGAAATCTACTAAGTACTTCAATTCATTTAATTTAAATCTAAATGCCTTTACACAATTTCAAAAGGAAACTGGATTCGTTCAAGGAAATAACTTTAATCTAAATGTAAATATAAACAATAAAAAAAACCATTATTTTGGACTTGGCATCAATGCTAATCCATTAGAAAATAATGATTTCTATGAGCCAAGAGCTGAAAATAGATATGTAATTATCCCGTCAAGGGTTGGTGCTTGGTTCTATTTTTCATCCAATTATAATTATAAATTCGCATTCGATTTTAACCCTTCCTATGCAAATTTTAATGAAGAAGGCAGAAACAGTTACGGATTCTCAATGGGACCTAGATATCGATTTAGCGATAAGTTCCTGTTGAATTTTAATTTTAATTTCTTACGACAAAATAACAATAAAGGTTTTGTAGACAGCATTGATAATGATGGCAATTCCACAACTCCAAATGCAATAATTTTTGCCAATAGAAATGTATTTACCTATTCCAACACATTGTCTGGAAAATACGCCGTAAATAGCACCATGACTTTTAATCTATCCGTTAGACATTATTGGTCATTTGCCGAAAATAAAAACTTTCTAGCATTGGATAATAAAGGAAGATTGAACGATTTTACCAATTATACAACCAATAAAAACTCCAATTTTACCTCTTGGAATGTGGATTTGTCCTACACTTGGTGGTTTGCTCCTGGAAGTCAAATTTCGGTTTTATATCGAAATAATGCAGCCAATTTTTCACGAACTATCAATAGCGACTTCGGAAGCAACGTTACCAATCTGTTAAATAACGATGCATTAAACCATACTTTTTCTATAAGTATGAGGTATTTTATCGATTACAATCAAGTAAAAAAGTGATTTTAATTTCTTAAATTTGGAGCTATTTCCAGCTGTACGTTGCAATATTTTTGTTTTTAAGAAAAAACAAAAATGATTTCCACTGCCATCTGGGCTAAAAAACACACATCATGAATAAAAAAGTGATTTTAATGATCCTTGACGGATGGGGGAAATCTCCCGATCCAAAGGTTTCAGCTATCGACAATGCAAACGTTCCATTTATCAATTCGCTTTACAAAAACTACCCAAACGCACAACTTAGAACCGACGGATTAAACGTAGGTTTGCCTGAAGGCCAAATGGGAAATTCTGAAGTGGGACACATGAATCTTGGGGCGGGAAGAATTGTATACCAAGATTTAGCAAAAATAAATTTGGCTGTAGCCAATAATACCCTAGCAACAGAACAAGTTTTAATTGATGCTTTTACCTATGCTAAAAAACAAAATAAAAAAGTACACTTTTTAGGATTAGTTTCTGATGGTGGAGTTCACTCTCATACTTCTCATTTAAGAGGTTTAATAGACGCATCACAGGAATACGGACTTGAAAAAGTTTACATACATGCATTCACAGATGGTCGTGATGTAGATCCTAAATCAGGGAAAAAATACATTCAAGATCTTGAAAATTATATTTCAAAAACTCCAGTAAAAATAGCTTCAATTATAGGTCGTTATTATGCTATGGATCGTGATAAACGTTGGGAAAGAGTAAAATTAGCCTACGACTTACTAGTTCACGCAACTGGAACTGGAACTAGTGATTTAGTGGCTTCAATTGAAGCTAGTTACAACAATAATATCACTGATGAATTTATAGCTCCACTAGTTCACGTGGACAATAACGGCAACCCAATAGCCACAATTGAAGAGGACGATGTAGTAATTTTCTTCAACTTCAGAACTGATAGAGGTCGTGAATTAACAGAGGCACTTTCTCAACAAGATTTTCATGAGCAAAACATGCATAAATTGAATTTGTATTATGTTACATTGACCAATTACGATGAAACCTATCAAAATGTAAAAGTAGTTTACAACAAAGATAATATCACTGAAACGCTGGGCGAAGTATTGGAAAAAGCAAATAAAACTCAAATTAGAATTGCAGAAACAGAGAAATATCCTCATGTTACTTTCTTCTTTTCTGGAGGTCGTGAAGAACCATTTATTGGCGAAAGCCGCATTCTAAAAAACTCTCCAAAAGTGGCAACCTACGATTTGCAACCCGAAATGAGCGCATTTGAATTGGCGGAATCCCTAGTTCCAGAAATAGAAAAAGGAGAAGTTGATTTTGTATGTTTGAATTTTGCCAATGGCGATATGGTGGGACATACAGGTGTTATGAGTGCTGCAATTAAAGCTTGTGAAGCCGTTGATCAATGCTGT
>CANKZE010000007.1 GCA_947488545.1 Bacteroidota bacterium | reverse complement strand
AATCAAGCCTGCCTACGAGATGCAGGAATCCATGATGAACTTTGTTAAATCAGCTTTTGAAGATGCCGACGTTTTGATTTACATGGTCGAAATAGGGGAGCAGGAGCTGAAAGACGAAGCCTTTTTTAATAAAATTATCCATTCTAAAATTCCGGTTTTATTACTTTTAAACAAAATCGATAATTCCAATCAGGAACAGCTAGAAACCCAAGTTGCCTTTTGGACCGAGAAAGTGCCCAACGCCGAAATTTATCCAATATCAGCATTGCAAAACTTCAATGTGCCCGAAGTATTCCAACGCATCATTTCACTTTTACCAGAATCGCCAGCGTATTACCCTAAAGATCAGCTAACTGATAAGCCAGAACGTTTTTTTGTAAACGAAACAATTCGTGAAAAAATCCTGCTAAACTATAGCAAAGAAATACCGTATGCCGTTGAAATTGTAACCGAAGAATTCTTGGAAGACGAAAATATCATCCGAATCCGTTCCCTAATCATGGTGGAACGCGACACCCAAAAAGGAATTATTATTGGTCACAAAGGAGCTGCTTTGAAAAAAGTAGGAATAGATTCTCGCGCCGATTTAGAGAAATTTTTTGGTAAACAAATCCACATCGAATTGTATGTAAAAGTCAATAAAAACTGGAGAAGCAACGCCAATATGCTAAAACGTTTCGGTTACAATCAATAGTTTTTGGGCGTGACCACAAGGGTCAGGCTATACGTTGCAATCTTTGTTGCCAAAAGAATGGCAACAAAGGATTTCCACTGCTATCCTTCACGCAGCACGTATAGTAACATAACAAAATAATAACGTACCTTTGCAAAAATTAAAATGACATTAATTGTGTTTTTTAGTATTGCATTTTGCAAATTTGAAATCTAAAATCCACAATCTAAAATTATAATATGAATAATATTGTTGCCATTGTAGGAAGACCAAACGTAGGAAAATCGACGCTTTTCAATCGATTAATCCAAAGAAGAGAAGCCATCGTAGATTCTGTTTCGGGAGTTACTCGCGATAGAAACTATGGAAAAAGCGAATGGAATGGAAAGGAATTTTCTGTAATTGATACCGGAGGATACGTTCGCGGTTCCGATGATGTTTTTGAAGGAGAAATCCGTAAACAAGTGGAATTAGCAATTGATGAAGCCGATGTAATTATTTTCGTTGTAGATGTAGAAGAAGGAATCACCCCAATGGATGATGCCGTGGCTAAATTATTACGAAAAGTAACCAAACCGGTACTTTTAGCAGTAAACAAAGTCGATAACGCCATGCGCGAAAAAGACGCTGTTGAGTTTTACAACCTTGGTTTAGGTGATTATTTCACTTTTGCAAGTATCTCAGGAAGCGGAACAGGTGATTTATTAGACGCTTTAATCGAGGCATTTCCTGAAAAGCCAGAACCAACACAAGAAGAATTAGAATTACCTCGTTTTGCGGTTGTAGGTCGTCCAAACGCGGGAAAATCTAGCTTTATTAATGCCTTAATTGGAAAAGACAGATACATCGTTACCGATATTGCTGGAACAACTCGTGATGCCATCGATACCAAATTCGACCGTTTTGGTTTCGAATTTAACTTGGTAGATACCGCAGGAATTCGTCGTAAAGCTAAGGTAAAAGAAGATTTAGAGTTTTACTCTGTAATGCGCTCGGTTCGTGCTATTGAACACGCCGACATTTGTATCCTAATTATTGACGCAACCCGAGGATTTGAAGGCCAAGATCAAAGCATATTTTGGTTGGCAGAAAAAAACAGAAAAGGAGTTGTGATTCTTGTAAACAAATGGGATTTGGTAGAAAAAGACACCATGTCAACACGTGATTACGAAGAAAAAATCAGAAAAGAATTAATGCCATTTGTCGATGTGCCTATTCTATTTGTATCTGCATTAACAAAACAACGTTTATTGAAAGCCTTGGAAGCTACCGTTCAAGTTTTTGAAAATAGAAAACAACGAATTCCAACATCAAAATTCAATGACTACATGCTTAAGGTTATTGAAGGTTATCCACCACCGGCATTAAAAGGAAAGTATGTGAAAATTAAATATTGTATGCAATTACCAACCCCAACGCCACAGTTTGTGTTTTTCGCCAACTTGCCGCAATATGTAAAAGAGGCGTACAAACGTTTTCTAGAAAATAAAATTCGTGAAAATTGGGATTTCTCGGGAGTTCCAATTGATATTTATATCAGAGAGAAATAAAATAAAAAAGCCCCAAATTTGGGGCTTTTTTTTATGTCTTTTAGTGTTATTTACCAGCCTCCACTTGAGCCTCCGCCAGAGAATCCTCCTCCGCCAAAGCCTCCACCAAAGCCTCCACCGAAGTCGCCCCCTCCAGATGAACCACCAAATCCTCCTGATCCTCGGCCACCACCCAAGCTGCTCAAAATCAAGATGTCCATAAAACTAGGGCCGCCACCAGAGCTGCCAGAGTTACCTCCGTTGTTTTTTCTGCGAGAAATGATCGCTAAAATAAATACTACAATAAGAATAATTACAATTGGAGGAATACCTTCGCTTTTGTTGGCTTTTCGTTTTCCTTTGTATTTTCCTTTTAATACATCAATTATTTCATTTGTTCCTTTATCTAAACCGTTAAAAAAACTTCCCGCTTTAAATTCAGGAACAATAACATTTCTAATTATTTCACCGCCAATTCCAGCAGTTAATTTATCTTCAACTCCGTAACCAGGATTGATTGCAATTTTCTTTTCGGCTTTAGCCAATAGAATTACAACGCCATTATCGTTTTTTGCAGTTCCTCCAATTCCCCATTTTTGTCCCCAATTGGTAGCTAAAAGACTCACGTCTTCCCCTTTCAGGCTTTCGATGGTGATCACCACAATTTGAGTAGTAGTAGAATCGGAATAATGAACAAGTTTTTCTTCTAATTTCGTTTTTTCTTCCGAACTTAATATATTGGCATAATCATAAACTGAAGTTTGCTCTTTCGGAATTTCAGGAATTTCAAATTGTGCAAAACCTATTTGTGAAAACAACAAACAAGCAAACAAAATTAAAAAGGAATATTTTACATTTGATTTCATTATCCTTTTGATATTTCGTTAGACAATTCATTGGTATCCTCTTCTTGCCATGGAAAGTAGGTTTTCAATTGGGTTCCCGCTTTCTGAATACCATCAATTAGGCCTTCTTTGAAATTTCCATTTTTAAAATGAAATAACATCGCTTCCTTGGTAGAATCCCAAAAATCAGTAGGTACTAAATCGTTAATCCCTTTGTCTCCGCAGATAGCAAATGCTTTATCGGCAACAGCCAAATAAATCAAAACACCATTTTTAAGTTCTGTTTCGTGCATTTTTAATTCTTCAAAAACAATTAATGCACGATCGTAAGCAGCAATTGAACTGGTATTTTCAATGTGCACTCTAATCTCGCCAGAAGTTTCTTTTTCTGCCATAGTAATAGCAGCAACAATTTCTTGTTCTTCTTCAGGGGATAAAAAAACTTCTTTTGACATAAATATAGTTTTAAGCCCCTCCTTTGGAGGGGTTTGGAAGGATTAGAATTTTACTTCAACTGGTTTGTCAGCACCAACAGCTGCTTCGAAATATGGTTTTTCCTTAAGTCCATAAAAACCAGCCAATATATTTCTTGGGAAAGTATTGATGTTATTGTTATAAGGTTTAACCGATTCGTTGAAACGAGTTCTAGCAGTCAAAATTTGATTTTCTGTACTCGCCAATTCATCTTGTAATTTCAAGAAATTCTCATTTGCTTTAAGCACAGGATATTGCTCAACAGAAACTAATAATTTTGACAATGATGAACTTACACCACTTTGAGCCGAATTAAACGCTGCTAATTGTTCCGGTGTAACATTTTTTGGGTCTATAGTTACTCCAGTAGCTTTTGCTCGAGCTTCAATTACTGCTGTTAAAGTGCTTTTTTCAAAATCTGCTGCTCCTTTAACCGTGTTTACTAAGTTACCTATTAAGTCATTTCTTCTTTGATAAGACGTTTGAACGTTACCCCAGCTTTCTTTAATGTCTTGCTCATAACGAACAGCATTGTTGTAAATTCCAGAGGCCCAGCTGTACATTCCTAATATAATTACAGCAACAATAATCCAAGGTAAAAATTTTTTAAGCGTTTCCATTTTTTTAATTTTAAGTTTAATATTTATTTTATAATTCTGATTTTATTGCGTTCAGCTGCATTTTTATGCCTTCTAATTTGCTGATAATTTCATATTTATCAAGCGTTTTTTTCTGGCCTTCTTTTAAATGTGTTTTGGCTCCTTCCAATGTAAATCCGCGTTCTTTAACCAAATGAAATATCAATTTCAAATTGGTAACGTCCTCTGGCGTAAACATTCTGTTGCCTTTTGCGTTTTTCTTTGGTTTTAGAATTTCAAATTCCTTGTCCCAAAATCGTATTAATGATGCATTTACATCAAATGCTTTGGCCAATTCGCCAATGCTGTAATACCTTTTTCCTTCTGTTAACTCTATATGCATTAGTCTAAAGATTGATTTTCTTGATTAGCAATTTTTGAAATAGCAACATATTCTGCTGCCGAAATATTCCCATAATAAAAATTCAACGGGTTCACCACATCACCATTTTTATGAACTTCATAGTGCAAGTGCGGTGCTTCCGAACGCCCTGTGCTTCCTACATATCCTATAATATCTCCGCGTTTCACATATTGTCCAACACGCGCTTTATATCGGCTTAAATGTGCATACAAAGTTTCATAACCAAAACCATGCCGAATCACAATATGATTTCCAAATCCCGAAGCCGTATTGTCAGCTCTAGAAACAATTCCATCGCCTGACGCAAAAACCGGAGTTCCTATTTTAGCAGTAAAATCCATACCTTCATGAAACTTTCTCGCCTTTGTAAATGGATCACTTCGATACCCAAAACCAGATGCCATACGTTTCAAATTCTCGTTACGAATGGGCTGAATCGCCGGAATTGCAGCTAGTAATTTCTCTTTACTTTTCGCCAATTTCAAAATTTCATCCAATGATTTTGACTGAACTACCAGTTGTTTAGTCAATACATCAACCCGTTTTGTGGTGTTGATAATCAAATCCGAATTGTTATAACCTGCCAAATCTTTGTACCTGTTTTCTATTCCAAAAACTGCCTTTCTGTCTTCTTCAGAAATAGGCGAGGAGTTAAAATAGGCACGATATAAATTATTGTCACGGTCTTCTAGCGCATTCAAAACTTCGTCAACCTGATCTATTTTTCTGTTTAAAATAGCATATTGGATCTTCAAATTATCAATTTCTCTGGCTTGAAGTTTGTCTTTCGGAGTTTCAAAATAAGGTGTATTCAATAAAACTACAAATGCCAAAAAGCCAAATAACGCCGACGAAAACAAAAACAGCATTATATAGGCAAAACTCCTTCTTTTTAAAGGCGTAATTATCCTATATGCTAAGCTTTCTGGATCGTAATAATATTTTACCTTCGCCATGTTTTAAAAATATGCTATTTTTGTACTTTGTAAAAATAGGTTTTATAAATTTACAAAGCGTTGGAAAAACAAATTTAATAAATGTTTCAGTAGTCTGACGTTTTTTTTAACACTATTTTATGTGCCTATTCCAGCTTTACGCTGCAAGTTCTCAGATTGAAAACTTTTTTTATAAAACCCAGCAGGAGCTCCCTTTGGTCGCTCTGCCAGCTTAATAAAAAATACTTTTCAATTCCTCGAAGCTTTCCGCTGCAATCTGGGGCAAAACAATTTTAAGATTAAATGATTGAATAATTCAAAAATTCCATTTCTATTAATCTTTTAATTTTAGAATTTTAAATTTTTAAATTTTATTGATGAAATCACAAGACGTAAGAAAGCAATTTCTAAACTTTTTCGAAGGCAAAGGACATTTAATTGTTCCATCCGCACCAATTGTTCTAAAAGATGATCCAACCCTGATGTTCAACAACTCAGGAATGGCCCAATTCAAAGAATATTTTTTGGGAAATGGGACTCCTAAAAGCAATAGAATTGCCGACACTCAAAAATGTCTTCGTGTTTCAGGAAAACATAATGACCTAGAAGAAGTAGGAATCGACACCTACCACCACACCATGTTTGAAATGCTTGGGAACTGGTCTTTTGGTGATTATTTCAAAAAAGAAGCCATCAATTGGGCTTGGGAATTACTTACAGAGGTCTACAAAATACCAAAAGATATTCTTTACGTTTCTGTATTTGAAGGAAATCCTGATGAAAATGTACCTTTCGACCAAGAAGCCTACGATATTTGGAAAACCCTAATTTCTGAAGATCGAATTATCCTTGGAAATAAAAAAGATAATTTTTGGGAAATGGGAGAACAAGGTCCGTGTGGTCCATGTTCAGAAATCCACGTCGATATTCGTTCCGCTGAAGAAAAAGCAAAAATTTCAGGTAAAGATTTAGTGAACAACGACCACCCGCATGTAGTGGAAATTTGGAACAATGTTTTCATGGAATTCAACCGAAAAGCGGACGGTTCATTGGAGAAATTGCCCGCGCAACACGTCGATACTGGAATGGGATTCGAAAGACTTTGTATGGTTTTGCAAGGGGTTCAATCCAATTATGATACTGATGTTTTCACTCCAATTATCCAACACATTGAGAAAATTACAGGAGCAAAATACACCATAAAAGCCAAAGATGACGAAGAAGAAAAAGTCAATATTGCAATTCGCGTTATTGCTGATCACGTTCGCGCAGTTGCATTTGCAATAGCTGACGGACAATTGACATCAAATACCGGTGCAGGTTATGTAATTCGAAGAATATTGCGTCGTGCAATTCGTTACGGATTTACATTTTTGAACACTAAAGAGGCTTTTATTTATCAATTGGTTGATACTTTAAGCGCACAAATGGGAGGTTCATTCCCTGAAATATCATCGCAGAAAAATCTAGTGATGAACGTAATTAAAGAAGAGGAAAACTCCTTTTTAAGAACGTTGGATCAAGGATTACAATTGTTAGAAAATGTAATTTCTGGTACTCAAGGCAAATTGGTTTCTGGACAAAAAGCATTCGAATTATACGATACTTTCGGTTTTCCAATCGATTTAACAGCTTTGATTTTAAGAGAAAGAGGATACGATTTAGATGAAGCTGGTTTCGATAAAGCGATGCTAGAACAAAAAACGCGTTCCCGGGCTGCTTCTGAAGTTTCAACAGAAGATTGGGTAATTTTAGAAGAAGGAAATAACGAAACTTTTGTGGGTTACGACCAAGTTGAAAACGAAGTTAAAATCACCCGTTTCCGTAAAACAGATAGTAAAAAAGACGGAGTTTTATTCCAAATAGTATTAAACAATACGCCATTTTATCCTGAAGGAGGAGGGCAAGTGGGCGATAAAGGAGTTTTAGTTTCTGCAAATGAAACCATCCAAATTATCGATACGAAAAAAGAAAATAACTTGATTGTACATTTTTCAAAGCAATTGCCAGAAAATGTAACTGCCAAATTTGAGGCCAAAGTGGATTCTAATTTGAGAGATTTAACCTCAAGAAATCACTCTGCAACGCACTTAATGCACCAAGCTTTAAGAGCTATTCTAGGAACTCACGTGGAGCAAAAAGGGTCGTTAGTAAACCCAAATTATTTGCGTTTTGACTTCTCGCATTTTTCTAAAATGACAGAAGCAGAATTGCAACAAGTTGAAGATTTTGTAAATGCTAGAATTCAAGAGCAATTACCATTAATTGAAAGAAGAAACATACCATTTGCGCAAGCAGTTTCGGAAGGGGCTATGGCACTGTTTGGAGAAAAATATGGTGATGAGGTTCGTGCTATTAAATTTGGCGAAAGCATGGAATTGTGTGGTGGAATTCACGTAAAAAATACCGCTGAAATTTGGCATTTTAAAATTGTTTCTGAAGGTGCTGTCGCAGCTGGAATTCGCCGTATCGAAGCCATTACAAGTGATGCGGTGAAAGCTCATTTTGCATCGTATGAAAACACTTTAAATGAAGTTAAAGAAGCGCTAAAAAACCCTCAAGATATTTTGAAAGCGGTTCATTCTTTGCAAGACGATAATGCCAAACTTTCGAAGCAAATAGAATCTTTAATGAAAGACAAGGTTAAAAATATTAAATTGACTTTAGCATCTGAAATAAAAACAGTAAACGGAGTTCAATTCCTAGCAAAACAAGTCGATTTAGATCCTAATGGCGCTAAAGATTTGGCTTATGAATTAGGAACTTTAGGAACCAATGTTTTTGTTGTTTTGGCAACAGCCGATCCCGAAGTTTTGGGAGGGAAACCAACAATTAGCTGTTATATTTCTAAAGAATTAGTGACGGAAAAATCACTAAATGCCGGAAATGTAGTTAGAGAATTGGGTAAATACATTCAAGGAGGAGGAGGAGGACAGCCGTTTTTCGCAACTGCCGGTGGTAAAAACACTGCTGGAATTGCAGAAGCTCTTGAAAAAGCGATTGATTTTATTAAATAAAATAAAATAATTTAATTTAAAAACCCTTTCATTTGAAAGGGTTTTTTGATAATTGATTAAATAATTGCACAATTAACTGTTACGGAATTCGTAATATTGCAATCTATTTTAGACTTAATAATATGAATTTTACTACAGTTGTCCCAATTGCTAAATCAAAATCCCCAATCGATTATCAAAGTAAGATTGTCGCTTTTGGATCTTGCTTTGCAGAAAATATGGCGAGTAAATTCGATTATTTTAAGTTTCACAATTCCTGCAACCCTTTTGGTATTTTATTTCACCCTATAGCTATAGAAAATTGCATTTCTAGGTCGGTAAATCTTGAATTATTTGAAGAAAAAGAGTTGTTTTTTAATAACGAAAGATGGCATAATTTTGATGTCCATTCTGATTTAAGCAATACCGATAAAGAGTCACTTTTGGTAGAAATTAATGATTTATTAGTTGCCACAAATAAGCAAATCAGTGAGGCTTCGCATATAATTATTACCTATGGAACTTCATGGGTTTATAGAAATAAACCAACGAATAAGTTGGTTGCCAATTGTCATAAAGTACCTAAAAATCAATTTGATAAAGAATTACTTTCAGTTTCAGCAATTGAAAAATCGATTCAAAATACAGTCAATTTAATTGAGAAGATCAATCAAAATTGCACTATTATATTTACAGTTTCACCTGTTCGCCACATCAAAGATGGGTTTGTAGAAAATCAACGAAGTAAAGCCAATTTGATAGCTGCATTGCATTCGACTTTTGACAATCAACATTCTACTAAAAGTTATTTTCCTTCTTATGAAATAATGATGGATGAACTTCGTGATTATCGCTTTTATGCTGAAGATTTATTGCACCCAAATCAAATGGCTATTGATTATATTTGGGAACGATTTGTTGCAAGTTGCGTTGCTGAAAGCGCTTTTGCTACGATGAATGAAATTGAATCAGTTCAACGAGATTTGTCGCATCGTCCGTTCAATCCTTCTTCTGAAAGTTATCAAAAATTCCAAACTCAATTGGAAGATAAATTAAATAAGATAAAATCGAAATTCCCTTTTATGAATTTCTAGTTACAACTTGTTTTGTAAACTTTGCCAACCACCGCCATTTATAGCGTCAATACCGTTTTGTTTCAAAATGGAAGTCGCTTGAGAACTTCTCATTCCGCTTGCACAACAAGCTATTACTGGTTTGTTTAGTTTTTTAATGTCGTTAATTTTATTTCCAATTTCGTTTAAAGGGATGTTTTTTGCGCCTTTAATATGTCCGCCAGCAAATTCTCCTTGACTTCTAACATCAATTATAACTGCTCCTTTTTCTTTAAATTCTTGTATACTATTTGATTTGTTTCCAAACCCTAAAAAATCTAATAATCCCATAATTTTATTATTTATGCTACAAAGGTAATCCAACAAGTGAATATTTTTGCGTTAAAGTTTACTTTAGTTTGAAATAAATTCTACATTTGATATCACAAATATCATTGTTTTAAAAACAATCAAAATGGCAACACCTTACATTAAAAATGAAATTGAAAACGGAATTGCTATCCTTTCCTTTTTTCATCCTGAACACAATTCCCTTCCTTCTAATTTATTGAATGAACTCGTTGATACCATTAATAATCTAGGAAATAATGATGCCGTAAAAGTGGTTATTCTTAAAAGTGATGGTGGCACTACCTTTTGTGCTGGAGCAAGTTTTCAAGAATTAATTTCAATTGAAAATGAAGCAACTGGAAAGTTGTTTTTTTCTGGCTTTGCGAATGTTATTAATGCAATGAGAAAATGTCCCAAAATAATAATTGGTTCAATCCATGGAAAGGCTGTTGGCGGAGGTGTAGGAATTGCTGCTGCAACGGATTATTGTTTGGCAACCAAATATGCATCCGTAAAATTAAGTGAATTAACCATCGGAATAGGGCCTTTTGTAGTTGCACCAGCTATCGAAAGAAAAATAGGAGTGTCCGCTTTATCTCAGTTAACATTAGATGCAAATAATTTTTATAGCGCCGATTGGGCTCACTCGAAAGGGCTTTATAATGGAGTTTATCAAGATAACAACGAATTAGAATCTGCTGTTCAAGCGATGGCTCATAATTTAGCAAACTATAATCCTAGCGCTTTAATCGAATTGAAAAAAGTACTTTGGAAAGATACTGAAAACTGGGATGAACTTCTAAAAGAAAGAGCAGCAATAAGCGGAAAACTAGTATTGTCTGACTTTACAAAAGAAGCATTAAAGAAATTTCAAAAATAAATTTATATAAAAAGTTCTAGTCCGTTGTCAATTAAATGACTTACTCCAGGTCTATTTATTTTTAAATTATTTAGGTGACTCATTACTTGATTAAATGAATTTTCTGATTTTTGTAAATGTAAAATCTCAGCAATCTCAAGGCTAAGTAACCAATCATTTGGGTATTTATTTGCTACAATTTTGAAAATTTCAAAGGCTTTATCAGGATTTATTTTATTCTCACGAATAGTTCTAATTTCGCTGTAATACGATTCTAATTCTTCTCTTTCTGGAGTTTTTTCAGCTTTAATTGTTTTGCTATTTGGCAAATGAGTAATCATATCAAAACTATTGCAATCGGCAGGGCCAGAAAATGCTGAAACTACTTTTTTACCCACAGCCATATCGAAAACACCCCATTCTGGTTGGAATAATACCGTATTTTGATGCGTTACAGTACAATTTTCAAAACTTATAATAATAATAGCGCCTTGAAGATTTCTTGATCCTGTAATAATATCTCCTGTAACTTTAATATCGCCTTCAAATTCTAAAGTGACCGTTTTGCCTTCATAAATTCCATAGGCCATTAAATCCTTTGGGCTCATGTCTTCTATCGCAAGGTTGATTCCTTTTAGTTTACCAATGGGACTTCCGAAACCAGCAGCATGGTAATTTGTTCCATGTCCAACTAGTTCTTTTTCTCTATTGGCCAAAGCCGTTTTCCCTGTTGTTTGAACATAAACTGGTTTGCCGTCAAATTCAATTACGTTGCTAAAAACCCCCGATATTTGCAATCCAGTACTCAGTTCAATTGTTCCTAATGCCTTAGAATTTATCAGTTTGTTTATCCCTGATAATCCTCCAGTTCTCAATGCCATTTTGTTTGCAAATTCTTCCAAAACAAAGCTAAGATGAGCAAAATCGGGAGTTACATATAGTTGAGGTTGTGGTTTTGTAATGTCAAAAATTTGGTTTGCTGCTGAAATATCATAAGGGATTTTCTTCACTTTGTCGGTCATGCACCATGCGCTTTCGCCAATAGAAGATAGTAATCCAGCACCATAAATTTTAGGATTTTCAACCGTTCCAATCAAACCATATTCAACGGTCCACCAATGTAAATTTCTAATTTGTGCCATTTCTGACATTTCCACTGATTGATTTTGAAGGTCATTAACTGCTTTTTCAGCTGCATTAATCACCGATTGTGGCGTATTTTCGGCCTCTTTAACTATAGAAAGTAAACGAATGGCTTCGTACATTTCGTAGTCGTAAGAAGAAGAAATTGCCTTGCAACCTATTTCACCAAAGCGTCTTAAATATTCAGCATATTCAGGATTTGCAATAATTGGGGCGTGTCCAGCACCTTCGTGAATAATATCTGGAGCAGGAGTATATTCTATGTGTTCTAATTGTCGAATATCAGAAGCAATAACCAAAACGTTATATGCTTGAAATTCCATAAAAGCATTGGGTGGAATAAATCCATCAACGGCAACCGCTGCCCAACCTATTTCTTTCAAAATCCGATTCATCCCATACATATTTGGGATATTTTCAATTTCAAGACCTGTTTTTTCTAATCCATTTAAATACGATTCGTGAGCTACTTTTGATAAATAACTTACGTTTTTTCGCATCACATACCTCCAAACCGCTTGATTGATCGGAGTATAATCCGTGTAATCTTGAGGTTTGATAAATTGTTTTAAATGCGCTGGAAGTCGCTCTATTAATGGATTACTTTCAAAAGGTGCTTTCATAATTAAACCAAATAGGTTAGTGTAAAAGTACTAATTTTTCAGGTTAATTTCCAATAAATAATATCGATTTCTTATAATTAACATTGTTATTTTAATAATTTAACGATATTTCAAAAAAAAACCTACCGAGGTGGGTAGGTTAATTTATTTAGTTGAATAATTATTTTATTTTTTTTCGGGAGGATATTGCGCTAAAATTTTGGTTACAAATTCATTAATTCGAGCCTCTTTTTCTTCCATTTTTTTTGTCAAATAGCCATTTCCTTCTCCTTGCCAAATCAATTCTTTTTTATTTGCATCAATAATGTCAATAAAAAGTGTTCCTTCTGTAGTTCGTGTTACCGTTGTTTGTCCACCCCACATAAAAGGATCCCAACCCCATCTCCAGCCGAAGCCCCAATTGTTGTTGAACTGATTAACGTCTACTTGTTCTTTTTCTTTGGTAAATATGTTAATTAATAAATCGGGTGTTTCACTTTTTGTGAATCCTTTATTAGTCATTTCTCTATCAATTGCTCTCAAAATTCTCTTTTTGTCTAAATCTGAAATTTCTACTTTGTCAATTCCGCTTTTTTGAAATCCAAATGTTTTGTATCGACTAAAGTCAACATTATTATCGTAATCTGAATTTACCATTACAGAACTGCATGAGCTCAATAAAAAGAGCATAAATACCGGGATAATTTTAATTGCTTTCATGATTAATTGATTTATTTGTTAAAATTAATTGAGTAATGAATCTTCAACACTATTTGGAAGAGTAACTTTTAGTAAAGGTTCTGCCTCCATTGCTCGTTTAATTGCAAAAATGGCTCCTTCATTTCTGGCCCAACTTCTTCTTGAAATTCCGTTATTGACATCCCAAAAAAGCATCGATTGTAATCTTCTTGAAGCTTCTTTAGTTCCGTCAAGAACCATACCAAATCCGCCGTTGATTACTTCGCCCCAACCTACGCCACCTCCATTGTGAATAGAAACCCAAGTGGCACCACGAAAACTGTCCCCAATTACATTTTGAATTGCCATATCGGCAGTAAAACGCGAGCCATCATATATATTTGAAGTTTCGCGGTAGGGAGAATCGGTGCCAGAAACATCATGGTGATCTCGACCTAAAATTACAGTTCCAATTTCTCCTTTATTGATAGCATTATTAAAAGCTTCAGCAATTTTCACACGTCCTTCGGCATCTGCATATAGTATTCTAGCTTGCGAACCTACTACCAATTTATTTTCTTGAGCTCCTTTTATCCATTGGATATTATCGGCCATTTGTTGTTGGATTTCAGAAGGTGAATTTTTCATCATTTCTTCTAAAACTTGGCACGCAATAGCGTCTGTTTTGGCTAAATCTTCCGGTTTTCCCGAAGCGCAAACCCATCTAAACGGACCAAAACCATAATCAAAACACATTGGACCCATAATATCTTGAACGTAACTCGAGTATTTAAAATCAATTCCATTTTTAGCCATTACATCAGCACCAGCGCGGGATGCTTCCAACAAAAATGCATTCCCATAATCGAAGAAATAGGTACCTTTAGCATTGTGTTTATTGATTGCGGCAGCATGTCTTCTTAAAGATTCTTGAACTTTTTCTTTAAATAATTCAGGATTGTTTGCCATCATTTCGTTGGCATTTTCAAATGAAATTCCCACCGGATAATAACCACCAGCCCATGGATTATGCAACGAAGTTTGATCGGAACCCAAATCGATATGGATATTTTCTAAATCAAATCGTTCCCAAATATCAACCACATTTCCTAAATAGGCTATTGAAACAACTTCTTTATTGTCAAGTGCTTTTTTGACTCTTGGTACTAATTCATCAATATTTTCAATAACTTCATTTATCCAACCTTGAGAATGGCGAATGTGGGTTATTTTTGGATTTACTTCGGCACAAACGGTTACACAACCTGAAATATTTCCTGCCTTTGGTTGTGCGCCACTCATTCCTCCCAACCCAGAAGTTACAAATAAACCCCCTTTAGGATTTTTCTTAATTTTTCTAAAACCGTTCAAGACCGTAATTGTAGTTCCATGAACAATTCCTTGCGGACCAATATACATATAACTTCCAGCAGTCATTTGTCCGTATTGAGATACTCCCAATGCATTCATTTTTTCCCAATCGTCTGGTTTTGAATAATTTGGAATAACCATACCATTGGTGACAACCACTCTAGGAGCTTCTTTATTTGAAGGAAATAAACCCATCGGATGACCAGAATACATCGTTAACGTTTGCTCATCGGTCATTTCTGAAAGGTATTTCATTGTAAGTCGGTATTGCGCCCAATTTTGAAATACTGCACCATTTCCTCCGTAGGTAATTAGTTCGTGAGGATGTTGTGCAACAGCATAATCAAGATTGTTTTGAATCATCAACATGATTGCTTTTGCTTGTTCGCTTTTTCCAGGATATTCAGAAATCGGACGAGCATACATTTTGTAATCGGGACGCAAACGGTACATGTAAATTCGTCCGTATTTTTCTAATTCTTCAGAAAATTCTTTTACTAAAACGGCATGATCTTTTGGTTCGAAATAACGCAAAGCATTTCTAAGCGCTAATTTTTTTTCATCATCAGATAAAATTTCTTTTCGTTTTGGAGCATGATTAATCTCTGTTTCAAACTTTTTAGGTTCGGGTAAAACAGTTGGAATTCCTTCTTTTATTTGATCTTGAAAAGTCATTTTCGAATTTATTTTAGCTTATTTCTGATTTCGTTTGTTTTTTTATCAAATCCATACGGACAATGTTTGCAGCCACTTTTACAGCAATAACCACGATTTAAGTGGAATTTCTCTGTAAAGCACTTATAACCTTCAGGAGTGAGGTAATAATCTTCTCCTTCAATTAATTTTTTCTCATTTTCCCTATCGTTCATATTACAAATTTATAAACTTTATGATGAATGTATTCTTTTGTTAAGATATTATTAGAAATTAATTTTACAATAAGAGTTATCTTTGCGTTATTAAAATTCAAAAAATAGTCTCTTTGGTTATAAACCAGCAAATACCATTTCAATTTCCAAATGAAATCACCTTACATATAAAGCGTGAAGATTTGATTCATCCATTTATTTCAGGAAATAAATTTAGAAAATTAAAATACAATTTGCTTAAAGCAAATAAAGAGAATAAAACACAGCTATTAACTTTTGGTGGTGCATTTTCAAATCATATTGCTGCTGTTGCTTATGCTGGAAAGAAAAATAATTTTGAAACTATTGGGATTATTCGGGGCGATGAATTGGAATCTCAAATTTATGAGAATCCCACGTTACTATTTGCCCAAGAATGTGGAATGAAATTTCATTTTGTGACTCGCGAAGAATATAAAGATAAAAACACTGATTTATTCATTGAAAAATTTAGAAATATTTATGGTGATTTTTATTTAATTCCCGAAGGAGGAGCTAATTCATTGGCGGTTAAAGGCTGTGAGGAAATACTTACTAAAGAAGATTCGGAATATTCTCACATTTGCTGCTCAATTGGAACTGGCGGAACCATTTCAGGGTTAATAAATTCATCGCATTCTCATCAAAAAATAATTGGATTTCCATCACTAAAAGGTGATTTTTTATCGGAGGATATTCGTAAATTTGCAGTGAAAACCAATTGGGAATTAATCACCGATTATCATTTTGGCGGCTATGGAAAGATAAACGAAGAATTAGTTCGTTTTATTAATGATTTTTATCAGCAAACCAATGTTCCGTTAGACCCTATATATACTGGAAAAATGCTTTACGGAATAGTTGATTTAATTGAAAAAGATTATTTTCCAAAGGGAGCTAAAATATTGGCGATTCACACCGGTGGAATTCAGGGAATAAAAGGAATGAATATCTATTTAAAAAAGAAAAATCTACAACAAATTATTACACAATGATTAGAAAAATAGCCTTACTATTAATCGTTTTATTTGCGGCAAGCTGTACTTCAAAAAAAGTTGTAATTCAAACTACAAGACCGAAAAACTATAAACCACCTACAAAAGTGGAAGTGGTTAAACCAATAGAAAACACCAATACTGTGGTAGTTTCAACAGATTCTGTAAAAACAACCGAACCTAAAACTGAAATTTTAGAAGCAACTACGAGAGTTAAAGTTACTACTGAAATAGTCATGGCCTATATTGATTTGTATAAACCGATAGCAAAAAACAATATGGTTCAATACGGAATTCCTGCAAGTATTTGCCTTGGTCAAGGAATTTTAGAATCGGGTGCTGGAACAGGGCCTTTAAGTGCTATTGCAAATAATCATTTTGGTATCAAATGCCATCAAGATTGGAGCGGACCATCAGTAAAATATGACGATGATGCTGCCCAAGAGTGTTTTAGAAAATACAATCAAGCGAGCGAATCTTATAATGACCATGCGTTATTTTTGAAAAATAGAAGATGGTACCAACCGTTATTTAAATTAGAAAAAGACGATTATAGAGCATGGGCAAAAGGGCTTAAAGCTGCTGGTTATGCTACAGATCCAAAGTATCCTGAAAAATTAATTGGTATCATTGAAAGATACCATTTGGATCAATATGATGCTGAGGTTTTAGGAAAAGAGTATGTTGCTCCAATTGTTATAGTTACTCCAGTTGTTCAAACAGCTGAAAAGAAAAAAGAGTATGAAGTTATCAAGGGAGATACAATGTATTCTATTTCAAAAAAATTCAATATTTCGATTGATGATTTAAAGGCAAAAAATAATATTCCCGACAATACAATTTCTGTTGGACAAGTATTAATTATAGAATAAAATTCACAATATTAAGATGTTATATAAAAGAAGCAGCGCACTATTTGCGGAAGCAGAAAAAGTAATTCCGGGAGGAGTAAATTCCCCTGTAAGAGCATTTAAAGCGGTTGGAGGTACTCCTATATTTGCGAAAAGCGCAAAAGGAGCTTATGTTTTTGATGAGGATGGGAATCGATATATAGATTACATTAATTCGTGGGGACCAATGGTTTTAGGACATGCCTATCCACCTGTTGTGGATGCGGTGATTGAGAAAGCCAAACTAGGGACTTCTTTTGGAATGCCAACAGAAATGGAAACTAAAATTGCAGCTTTAGCAATTAATATGGTTCCTGGAATTGACAAAATACGTTTTGTGAATTCTGGAACAGAAGCGTGCATGAGCGCTATTCGTTTGGCTCGTGGATTTACTAAAAAAGATAAAATTATAAAATTTGCTGGTTGTTATCACGGGCATTCGGATTCCTTTTTGATTCAAGCGGGGAGTGGAGCAGTAACTTTTGGATCTCCAAATAGTCCAGGTGTAACTCAAGGAACCGCAAAAGATACTTTGTTAGCAAAATATAATGATTTAGAAAGTGTGACAGCGCTTGTGAATGCTAATTTGGGCGAAATTGCAGCAATAATTATTGAGCCTGTGGCAGGTAATATGGGTTGTATTCCACCAAAAGAAGGTTTTTTAGAAGCGTTACGCCAAATTTGCAACGACAATAATATCTTGTTAATTTTTGATGAAGTAATGACAGGTTTTCGCCTGGCAAGGGGAGGAGCTCAGGAATTACTGAATGTAAAAGCTGATATTGTTACTTTTGGGAAAGTTATAGGAGGTGGTTTACCAGTTGGTGCATTTGCCGCAAGAGCAGAAATCATGAATTATTTAGCGCCTTTGGGTCCCGTTTATCAAGCGGGAACATTGTCGGGAAATCCTTTAGCAATGGCTGCGGGATTGGCGATGTTAAACGCATTAGAACAAGATAATGGCGTTTTTGAAAGACTGGCTGAGAAAACACTTTATTTAGAAAAGGGAATTCATAAAGTACTTTCTGAGAATGGGATTTCTTTTACCATCAATAGATTGGGATCGATGATTTCTGTACACTTTGATGAAAGCCCGGTTTATGATTTTCAATCGGCTTCAAAAGGCGATAATGAAACCTTCAAGAAATTCTTCCACGGTTTATTAGCGGAAGGAGTTTATATTGCGCCTTCAGCTTATGAAACTTGGTTTATTTCAGATTCTTTAACCTATGAAGATTTAGATTATACAATTAATGCAATTGATAAAGTTGCAAAAGCAATATAATAAAAAAGGGCTTTCATTTGAAAGCCCTTTTTTTATTCAATAATTGAAATTATTATTTTTCAAAAGCGTCTGTGCTCAACAATTGATTGTAAAGAGCGGTATTTGCTTTTAATTTTTCAAGTTGATTTGAATCTAATGTAGCTTCAATTTTCAAACCTACGATTCTTGACATTTCTTTTTTTCTGTCGTTAGTTTCAGTAGTACTTTGCATTACTTTGTGTTTCATTTCAAATAAACCACTGAATGCAACAGTTAAATTTTCGTCAAGTCCTAAAAACTTAGAAATGGCAACTCCATCTTTTTTACCTGCTTGTTCAGGAGTAAGTTTTACAACCTCTTTAGTTTCGGTATTAGAAGTCTTTTTCTTGTTCTGAGCATTAGCAGTTATACTAACAGCCAACATTAAAAAACATGCAATTATTATTTTTTTCATGACAATTGATTTAAATTTAGTTCAAATCTAAATTATTTTTCTTGAACAAAAAAATAAATAATTATTAATCTTCGGTTTTTTCTAATTTACTTTCTTTTTTCTTCTTTCTTTCTTCCTTTTTTTCTTCCAATTTATCCTTCATTTTTTCTTTTCTTTCTTCCTGAATTTTATCCCAAGCCGCGTTTTGTTCAGAAGTAAGAATTTTACTAATTTTTTCTTTCATTGCTAGACGATCTTCTTTGCTTGGTTTAAAGTTTGGGTCTGCTTTTTTAGCTTCTTGTTCAGCTATTAGAACTTTCATTTGCTTTTGTTGCGAGTCAGTAAGTTTTAATTGTTTTGTCATTCTCTTTAATGCCTTTTCCGCTCTTTCTGCTGGAGACATTTTTTCAGTTGGTTCTTTACCTTCATTTCTCTTATTTTCAACTTGTGCAAAAGCTGACATACCTATTGCTAATAAAGCAATTACAATAAATCTTTTCATATTATTTTTTTTTTAGGAGTTATGATAATAAGACGATATTTAAGTAAAAAGGTTTAAGCTTTAACAAAATTTTATTTTTTTTCAACAAAAAAGGGAACTCATTGAGTTCCCTTTTTTGTTATTTATTTAATATTACTTTCTTGACTGTTTTATTATTTTCATTTTCAATAGAAAGGAGGTAAACACCACTTTGTAAATTTTCAATATTCATTACTTCATGAGTATTATTTGTTGTAGTTTCCATTACAAATCTTCCTTGTACATCATAAAGTTTCAATTTTGAAGTTCCTATCGCTTGAGGAATATCGATATTTAAAATATCTTTAGTTGGATTTGGATATACCGAAGTATTGGTTAAACTATTGTTATCAATACCTAAAGAATTAGTGATGTAACAAATATCTATACTAAATGAATTAACTGTTCCTCCGTCACCATTATACGGATCTTTAATTTTAAGTGTCCATTCACCATCCGCAACTAAATTATTAAAGCCACTTAACGCTTCATATGGAGCAATCAGTCCAAAAACAGATGGATTTCCAGCACATTGAGGAGCTTCGCCATTATCGTCTAAAGTACAGGCAATGTTGTCATGATCACCACAAGCTTCTTTAAATAATATAACTTCAGGACTTCCTAAACTTGCTGGTCCAACAAGAGAAATAGTCATGTCTTGAATATAAGTATGGGTTAAATTAAGGCTAACTTTCATACTACCTATTGTGTGTCCTCCAGTCACAGTTACTGGAACGCTAGCGCTAGAATTAGCTACAGATGCAATAGTAGCAGATGTAAAATTTGTTGCGTTAAAAACAGCTGCACCACAAACTAGTACTCCTGTTTTAAAATTATATACAGTTGCATTGCTGGATAATCCTGAACCACATTGATTTAGTGGAGTTACTCTCCAATAATAAACCGTATCCTGAGACAATCCTCTTGCTGTATATCTATTTGTTGTTACTGTAGCATTGTAAACTGTAGTGCTAAAATTAGCAACAGTTGATACTTGAACATTATAAGACTCTGCATTAAATTGACTACCCCATGTTAAATTAACTGAGGTCGAAAGTCCAGTTTGTAAATTGCTTGGTGAACTTAAGGTTACCGGAACAAAAGTAGAATTGTATATTTTTAGTATTTTATATCTTGTTTCTGTCTCAGTTCCATTATTTCCAATAATACCGATATTGTATTCTCCTGGTTGAACATTTGAAAGTCCAGAAATTGTCATTGTTACCGTTCCGTTAGCACTTAATGAAGCATTGCTAAAGCTAGCAGTAGCGCCTACAGGTAGACCTAATGCAGAAAAATTTGTAGTTCCAGTACCGTTTTGCTTATAAGCGTAAGTAAATACAGCGTTTTGATTAGAACAAACAGTTAAATCATTTGATGTAGGTACAATTGAAAAAGAAGAAGTTAAACCAGTAATCACCAATGAATAGTTTTGCTTACCTGTTTGCAATAAACCTTTATGACTTATTGTAATGGTATAATCACTATTGGTAGGTGAGTCAATTTTTACTTGTTCTATGTTGTCAACAGCATTGTCTTCTGTTTGAATAGCTTCGCTTGAAGTAATTGAATTTAGTTTCCATGGAAAGTAGGTAACTGTATTTTTTCTAATTCTAATATCTAAATCATTTACTAATGCTTTTGTAGCATCATTAGCTGGAAGTCCACCATTATTTGCTACTCCAGGTACATCTGTCCAAGATATAGACGCAATTAAAGGTTCAGTTCCACTTGCTTTAACTACAAATGTAGTTGATTGCTCTTGATTTAAATTTTCTTCTGAAACCCATGAATTCAAACCGTTTCCAGTAATTGTTTCAGCTGCTTTTTTAGCATTTAATAAACCCCAACCAAAAATTGGATCAGGACCTACATTTCCTGCATCATCGGCAGTGTGGCAAGCCAGACCTTTTAGAGTTGCCGCTTTCATAAAACTGGTTGTAACATTTTTATAATGTTGTTGTAACAATAAAAGTGTTCCAGCCACATTTGGAGAAGCCATAGAAGTACCAGTCATTGTTGTAGTAGAAGTATCACTTGTACTATTAGTTGAAGTTACTGAAGTACCATTTCCGGTAATATCTGGTTTAATTCTATTATCATCAGTTGGACCTTGATTACTAGAAGTGTTAATCGCTACACTAGTCAATGTTCCATTTGCAGCTACTACTGCATCTTGAGCATTGGCAACAACCAAATTATTTTTAGAAACTTTATTACCTGTTAATTTATCATAACCAAAAGCAAGGGGATCAGGATTAGCATTGCTAAGACCTTCATTTCCTGCAGATAATACCGCTAAATAATACGGTGAAACATAGGCGATTTCATCCCAATCTTTTGCGTCTTGAGTGTAGGCTCCAATATACCAAGAAGGCAAAATAGTCCCTGATGTTCCTGTTATTGGAACTCCATAAGAATGATTAGAAATTAGCATTCCAAGTGGAACTTCTGATAAAGCTTCCGAATTATCATCGGTCCATTCAAAAGTTCTTGCTTGAGCCATATATGCCATACCTTTGGTATTTGCATTGGCATTAGAAGCCATAATTGTTCCAGTTACGTGGGTTCCATGTGCAGCATAAGTTGTACTTGATGGGTCATCTACAACAGTAACACGACCAGAAAATAAATTATGACTACTTCTAACAGTTCCTCCGTCCCAAACTCTAGCTACCATTCCTTGTCCGTTAAGGTCTAAACCTAATGATCCTCCAGAATTTAAATGATTTGCTCTTGTTGATTTTGCAGCATTAGCATTGTTATTTGTATAGTAAACAGGGAATCCATCTGGTGTTAATTTCATTAATTCACTGATAGAACCATCATTACCAACTACGCGAATAGGCCAATTATTAGCTATAGCCGCTGCTTCAGCTTTTTGCTTCTCTAAGGTTGTTTTTTTCTTTAAATTTTCTTGAAGTTCTTTAATTTTTGATAAATCATAATTACCAACAATTTTAACTATATCTTCTTTTGTTTGAGAAAAAATTAAATTTGCAAAAAGTAATAAAAGAAGTGATAAAAGGTATGTTTTTTTCATTTTTGATGGATTAAAATTGTATAATTATAAGAATTGATTTATTAAATTGAACAAAAGCTTGTTATTATGTAAAAAATATTATGCAATGATACATTTTTTTTTCATATCTGTAAACTATCAAAGCCTAAGATATTGTCATTTAGAATTAATTTAACACTTTTAATAGATATAGTATAATAAAACTCTATTTTCCTTCAAATCTTAACTTTAATTCAGCTGCCATTTTTTCGTAAGTATCCACAAATTGTTTGTCGTCATAACTTAACCTCAAAGTTTTGAAAGTGGTTAAATATTTATTTGCTTTTTCAAATTCATTTGTAATAACACTAGCAAAAATAATATTCTTCAACATTGCCGTTCCCACTTTTTCATCAATTCTAGCTTTGCTGTCGTCATAATTTGCTTCTGTAAGTATTTTTTCCCAAATAGCAATTGCATTGGCAAGATCTTTAACAGCATCTTCTTGATGTTCGGTATAATTTTTATATCCTGAAACAGCAAAATCTGTAGCTTTTTCTACGTCGTCATATTCGCCTTTTCTATTTTTTACAGTATACACATTTGCATATCGAGATACCTTTACATAACCATATTGATCGTTCAAATATTGATTAATTCTTGACATAATCGATTCAATTTCTTGTCTTTCAATATACAACCTAGTTGGCTTAGAACTCGTTGCTTTAGATTGGAATTCGCTAGTTCCTTGAAAAATCCCTGAGGACAAACTTTTACCATCAATACTTATTTGAAGCATCGTAGGATGTCTAAATTTTGTTACAAATTGAGTTTGTTTTGTGTAAAATTTCTCTTTTGTTTGTGGATTGTAATTTTCAACATTTACCAACGAAGCAACTGGCTCTACATATTCAAATCCTTTGAAATCAATTTTAATTTGTAGTCCATCATTTCCATCTCCAAATCCACTTAATTTAATGTAATTTTTTGCTAATGTTTCTGGATTGTAGATGATTATATCGCTCACATTTATTGATTCTAATCTTGGAACTGGAGGATCATAATAAACTGGTTTCGGAGGATATTGTAAAACCGGCTTTTTATCAATTAATGCCAATCTTTCTAGCGTTGACATTTTATTGAACTGTTCTGACTCTAATTTGTAACGTTCTTTAGCTTCTTCAACTTTAATGTTATGGTTTACCATATCAACTTCATTGAACTTTTTCTTAGCCTCAGCAACTACATTTGGATAGTTTTTAATCCTCTTGGTATTTGTCCTCGGCAATTTTTCTAAAAGTGCTATCGTCTTTTAAATACGGAGTTGTAACCGTTACAGCATAATTTTTTATGTTTGCAGGTAACGTTTTTTTAGGAAATAAGGTTTGCGTAAAAGGCACACCAACAGTTTGAATATTCTGAGCATTTATTGTGCTTAAAGCAAATGATAATGCGATTAGTAGGATGTTCTTTTTCATAAATTAAAATGTTAAATAACCAAATTTCTCGTTACCTCCAGATTTTGCTCTTACAATGTATTTTCCATCTTTAATTTTCACTAAAAAAGAAGTATCTAAATCGAAATTTTCCTCAAACCCGTAGTTGTATCTGTATTTTAATTCCAACCCAGTTTCTGGAATTAACGTATTTGAAATCAAATTTCCACTTGCATCATAGGTATCAAAAGCAGTAAATCTATCGTCCATTACATAACGGTCAATTTTCGTTTTTTGAGTATCATTATAAAGAAGTATAAGTTGGTTATTGTTCAATATCGGCAAATAAGAAAGATACGTTCCGTTATCATTTGTAGTATTCGGTTCTTCGTATTTCAGTTCTTTTTTCCATTCTAATTTCCCCGTTTCATTATCTAATTTTCCGAAAACAAAAGCGGTATTTGAATAGAAATTGTCTTTTTCAAAATTGTAAGAACCTGCTCCAGGTACTGGTGGTTTGTTTTTTTGTAATAAAAACATTTTATCAGCAAAGAGCCAAGTTTTGATTCCGTCAAAGGTAAAGTCTTTCAAATTCAAGCCTGGAATTTCTCCAGTTTCATTTGCTTCAATATATTTTTTCTCGCCTTTTCCGTTAAAACGTACTGCATAAATTCCCGCTGCTGGAAGTCCGCCACCATACATTTGAACTCCTTTAGAACCAATTCGAGTGTACAATCCGTGGATATAAAAATCATCACCGTCAAAGTGCCCTTTAAATTGATAAATTTGAAAATCATTATCAAACTTTAAACTTGTTTCTTGCATAGTAGTTCCATTTCCATCCCAATAAAAAACAGTTTTGAATGGTTTCATTTTTTGCAATTCTATTTCTTTAACCACAAAAACAGTTCCTTGGTTAGATACAAATATTTTAGGTTCAGATTGTGTTCTGTTTAAATATTGCGACTCAAATGAAATTTCTCTAATTACCTTAAAGTCTTTATCGATAAGAGTTACGTTAACTTTTTCATTTGTTTTTTTGTCAAAATTATATTGTTTAAAAACAGCATAAAACATCTTATTTGGCGATTGAGAAATAAAATAAGATGAATTTCTTGTTGGCATTGTAGTAATCAAAGCTGGTTTTGACTTTTCACTGGTTTCCAAATTTACTCTTTGCCAGTACAATTCACGTTCTTTGGTTTTAGTATTAAAATCATCCAAGAAAATGATGTTTGAAACTCCCTTTTCAGTAAACATTTCAAGATGCGTTTGCATAGAAAGCCCCATAACTGGCTGTTCTACACTAAAATCACTTGTTTTTTCTTTGTTCAAATTGGTCAAAGAATAAACATTTGATTTTACAATTCGATTAAAGACTTTATCATTGTAAACTGAATTCGTTTGATAAAATTTAGCATCGACCGTATTATTAATTCTAGCATCAGTTTCTTTTAAAGATGGCGATGCCGCTCCCCAAGTGAATGTTTGTGCCAAAGTACTTGAAATTGAGAAGCAAATAAATGCAGTCAATAAAAATTTTGTTGTTAGTTTCATGGTTTTTATTTTAGTTAGTTAATTCAATTATTTTATTATCTCCAACAAGGGAAACTTTAATCAATCCGTGTTTTGAAAGACCTTTCATTGCGGCATCCCATTTTTTTCCGCTTAAATCCGATTTTACTTTCAAAACCCCCAAATCCATTTTGTTGTCATTGGATTTCAAAAAGTCAATAATCAATTTTTCTTCCTCTAAAAGTTCAATTTGAACTTGTTTTTTCTCAGGACGCATTTGTGGGAAAAACAACACTTCTTGAATAGAAGAATTATTAGTCAAAAACATCATCAATCGATCCATTCCAATTCCCAATCCAGAAGTTGGAGGCATTCCGTATTCTAATGCGCGAAGGAAATCTTCATCAATGAATTCGGTTGCTTCATCGTCTCCTTTTTCGGCTAATTTCAATTGGTGCTCAAAACGTTCTCTTTGGTCAATTGGGTCGTTCAATTCAGAATAGGCATTCGCTACTTCTTTACCGCAAACCATCAATTCAAAACGCTCGGTCAATTCAGGATTGTCACGGTGTGCTTTACAAAGCGGCGACATTTCCTTTGGATAGTCAGTAATATATGTTGGTTGGATGTAATTTCCTTCGCATTTAGCACCAAAAATCTCATCAATCAATTTCCCTTTCCCCATGGTAGCATCCACATCAATTCCCATTCCTCTCGCAGCTTCAAATAATTCTGCTTCTGATTTTCCAGAAATATCAAAACCTGTAAAATGCTTAATAGAATCGGTCATTGTTACTCTTGCGTAAGGCGCTTTGAAGTTCACTTTATGTTCTCCAAAAGTAACTTCCGAAGTTCCATTTACAGCAACAGCGCAGTATTCCAATAAATTTTCGGTGAATTTCATCATCCAATTGTAGTCTTTGTAGGCTACATATATTTCCATAGCGGTAAATTCAGGATTGTGTGTTCTATCCATTCCTTCATTTCTGAAGTTTTTCGAAAACTCATAAACTCCTTCAAAACCTCCAACAATCAATCTTTTTAAATACAATTCATTTGCAATTCTCATGTACAACGGAATGTCTAGTGAATTGTGGTGGGTGATAAACGGACGAGCAGCAGCACCGCCAGGAATAGGTTGTAAAACTGGAGTTTCAACTTCCAAATAGCCTTGTTCATTAAAAAACGAACGCATTGCATTGAACAATTTTGTTCTTTTTATAAATGTTTCTTTTACATGGTCGTTTACTGTTAAATCAACATAACGACGTCGGTATCTTTGTTCTGGATCGGCAAAAGCATCGTGTGTTTTTCCGTCAGCATCGGTTTTTACAACTGGAAGTGGTTTTAACGCTTTCGATAAGACGGTTAAACCATAAACGTGAATAGAAATTTCACCCACTTGAGTCTTAAAAACAGTCCCTTTAATTCCAATAAAGTCACCAATATCCAATAGTTTTTTGAAAACTACATTGTACATTGTTTTTTCTTCATCATTAGAAATATCGTCTCTAGAAATGTAAATTTGAATTCGCCCTTCAGAATCCTTAAGTTCAGCAAATGAAGCCTTTCCCATGATTCTCTTCCCCATCAATCGACCTGCTAAAACGACTTCCTTACCTTCAAATTTTTCGAAATCCGCTAAAATTTCATTTGATAAAGCTGTGGTAACAAATTCGTCAGCAGGATAAGGGTTTATTCCCAAATTGCGTAATTCTTGAAGCGCTTCTCTACGAAGTATTTCTTGCTCGGATAATGCCATTGTGATCTGTTTTTAAGAATGCAAAGATAGTTAAATTTGAAAATGTGGCAATTTGAAAATTTGAAAATTAATTTGACAATCCATTTAAAGTTTTTAAGTATTTAACTTTGTAACTTTGCATCACAAATAAAACCAATGAACAAAAATATCCAATTTCAAGATCTCGGTTTGAAAGACTACAAAACTACTTGGGAATACCAAGAGGAATTGTTCAAGGGAATTGTGGATTTAAAAATCAAGAATAGGAGAGAGGAAACCAATTTGCAAACGCCGAATTATTTTTTGTTTGTGGAACATCCGCACGTTTATACTTTAGGGAAAAGCGGTTCGTTAGAAAATTTGCTTTTATCAGAAAAACAATTGGAAGCAAAAGGAGCTACATTTTACAAAATCAATCGTGGTGGCGATATAACTTATCACGGACCAGGGCAAATTGTGGGTTATCCAATATTAGATTTAGATAATTTTTTTACCGATATTCACAAGTATTTGCGCTTTTTGGAAGAGGTAATAATTTTGACTTTAGCCGACTATACTATAATAGGTACAAGAAGCGAAGGCGAAACAGGAGTTTGGTTGGATGTTGGAACTCCATTTGCAAGAAAAATTTGTGCTTTGGGGGTTCGCGCTTCTAGATGGGTCACGATGCATGGATTTGCATTAAATGTCAATGCCGATTTGGGTTATTTTGATAATATTATTCCTTGCGGAATTAAAGGTAAAGCGGTTACTTCTTTAAATGTAGAATTGGGAGTTGAAAAAGTGGACGAGCAAGAAGTGAAAGATAGAATTTTGAAACACTTCTCGGATTTATTTGAAAGCGAATTTTTTTAACCACAAAAGGCACAAAGATTTTTTAAACACGAATTACACAAATTAGCATAAATTTTAAAAGTCTATTATCTTTTAGTCTATTATCTTTTAGTCTATTATCTTTTTATCTTCCAATAACCGAAACGTCATTCGATGGTATTTCGTAACTCCATATTTTAAAATTGCTGCTCGATGTTCTTTTGTAGGGTAGCCTTTATTTTGTTTCCAATTGTACATTGGGAATTCTTCGTGAATTAAATCCATGTAATCATCTCGGTAGGTTTTTGCCAATACAGATGCAGCCGCAATACTTAAAAATTTCGAATCCCCTTTTACAATTGATGTACTAGGAATCGATTTTATTAAATCAAGTTCTTCTGTGGTAAAAACTTTTCCTATAGTATTAGAATGGCTTCCTTTTGAAATTAATGGGCGGTTTCCATCTACTATAATATGTTGAGGAATTTTATTTAATTTTAATATTGTTTCTTGCATTGCTTTTAAAGATGCATTCAAAATATTTATTTCATCTATAATTAATGGCTCAATATGCGTAACGGAATAGGATATTGCTTCATTCATTATTATTGGACGCAAAGCAAATCTATTTTTTTCTGAAAGTAATTTTGAATCGGTAAGTAAATTATTTGAAAAATTTTCAGGTAGAATTACAGCAGCAGCAGTAACGGGTCCTGCAATACAACCCCGACCTGCTTCATCGGTCCCAGCCTCAATACAATTCTCTAAAAAATAGCGATTTAACATTAATTTAATATTGAATAATTCATTACAAAACTATAAAAATAGTTGGTAAATTGATAATTAATTTCAAGGGTAGTTTATAATAATTCATACTATTGTATATTACTGTAACAATTGTTAAAGTTTATTTTTTTTTAATAAAGTTTGGTAAATTAAGAAATTATTAAGAAGTTTGCTGAATAACTAATTCAAATAAAAATAATATGAGATCAAAGTTAAAATGGATTTTTACGCTACTAGTAGCGTTAACTATGCAGTTTTCTTTTGCACAAGAGAAAATTGTCACAGGTACTGTGTCTGATCAATCAGGTCCTCTACCAGGTGCTAATGTTGTTGTTCAAGGTACAAAAACCGGAACACAAACAGATGTTGATGGAAAATTTTCTATCAAAGCAAAAGCTGGAGACGTATTGGTTTTCTCTTTTGTTGGAATGACAGATGCTACTGCTAAAGTAGGTGCTTCAAACACTGTAAATGTAAAAATGCAGGATGGAGTAAAATTACAAGAAGTAGTAGTTTCTCAAGGTTACCGAAACGTTTCTAAGAAAACAGCGGTAACTGCAATTGCATCAGTTTCTTCTGAAACTATTGGAAACCGTCCAAACGCGAGTGCGATTAACACTATCCAAGGACAATTGGCTGGGGTTAACATCTCTGCTAACACTGGACAACCTGGTGCTAAATCAACAGTTATCATTAGAGGGGTGGGTTCTATCTCAGGTAGTACTGATCCTTTATACGTAATTGATGGTTTCCCTTCTAACAGTGATAACTTTAGAAGTATTAACCCAAATGACATCGAATCTATCGCTGTATTAAAAGATGCTGCTGCAACTTCTGAATACGGAAACAGAGGTTCGAATGGTGTAATCGTTATTAAAACGAAACAAGCTAAATTTGGTGATGCTAAAACTACGTTCAAGTATGATTCTCAATACGGAGCGGGTTACTTACAAACTCCAAAGTATGATTATGCAAATGCAAAACAATTATTGAAAATTGAGCAAAATTTAGGTACTGGTTTAGGAGGTACTTTAACTAACGCTCAAATTGATGCTTTTGCAATTGATACTGACTGGGTAAACTATTTCTTCAGACCTTCAACTTCAGTTTCTCACAACTTAAGTATTGAAAATAGTGGAAAAAACATGAGCTCATTCACGTCTATTGGTTACTTCCAACAAGATGGTATTCTTAGAACTACTGGATTAAACAGATTCACTTTAAGAAATAACATCACTGGAAAATCATCTAACGAAAAATTCAAGTATTCTGTTAACACTGCTTTTGGTTATTCAAAAAACAACGAAGCAACTAACTTAGGTACTGGAGCTATCAACAGAAACTACATTACTGGTGCATTTTTAGGTGCTCCTTACATTTCTCCTGATGAGTATCAAGGTTCCCAATCTGCACTTGATTATTACAACAACACGCCAGGTTTATTAGCAACTCCAATTATGTTGATGGATAAATTGGCTACTTATGAAAACTTAACAGATGAGATTCGTGTTGATATCACTGGTGATCTTTCTTACAAAATCTCAAAAGATTTCACAATCAGAAACAGAACTGGTGGTCAGTTAATCAGTAACAGATTCTTCCAATCAGAAGGACCTAACTCTTTTAACGCATTATTATTCTCTTCTACTCCTGGAGTATCTTCTTTAGCGGGTGGTAACTTCAACGGTTTTGAGGATGTTAACCAAAGAAGAGAGTTTTACTTTACAAACTTATCTCAATTAGGATATTCAAAAGAATTTGGATTACATACTGTTAATGCATTTGCCAACTTTGAGTACAACCATTCTCGTTTACATTCAAACAATTTAAGAAGAAATGGTTTGATCCCTGGAGTATATGTTCCAAACACTGGAGCAGGATATGCTGCTGATACAGCTGCAAATGACTTTTATGTACCTTCAGCTTCAGTAAGCCAATTAAGAAACGATTTAGTTTCTTACTTTGGATCTGTTGACTACGATTACAACAAAAAATACGGAGTATTGGCTTCTGTAAGAAGAGACGGTACTTCAAGATTCGTTGAAGAATACCAATGGGGTAATTTCTGGTCTGTAGGTGGTAGATGGAATATGGATGAAGAAGCTTTCATGGATAATGTTACTTTCGTAAATTCATTGAAATTAAGAGGTTCTTACGGAACTGTAGGAAATCAAAGAATTGTTGCTGGTACTGTTTATGCAGGTATTAACCCTCCTGCATTTGCTGATATCTATACAGTTGGAAATAACGTTTATAACGGTGGAACAGGATACAATATTAGCTTTGGTTACCCAGCTTTAAGATGGGAAACTACAACACAATATAATATTGGAGCTGATTTCGAATTGAACAACTCTAGAATTAGAGGGTCTTTTGACTACTACAATAGAGCTACTTCTGATTTATTCTTAGATTCTCCAGTTACTCCAACTTCTGGTGTATCTTCAATCAACAGAAACTCTGAAGCGACTATTACTAATAAAGGTTTTGAATTGAATTTAACTTATGATTTAATCAAAACTAATGACATGACGTTAACATTGAGAGCTAACGGAGCTTACAATGATAACAAAGTGAGTAAAATTGAATCAAACAATGGTGTAATTGCTAGTGGAAACTACATTACACAAAATGGAGGATCTATTTCTGAGCCAAATGTATTCCACTATTTAGGAGTAAATCCTGCAACTGGTAACTTATTGTTCGAAGCAGCGGATGGAACTGCTACAGAAACTCCTGTTGCGGCTGATAGAAAAGCGGTGGGTCTTAATTATGTTCCTGTTTATTCCGGAGGTTTTGGGTTTGATTTTAACTACAAAGGTTTCTTCGCTTCAACGTTGTTCACTTATGCATTTGATGTAGTAAGATTTGATTTTGATTTAGATTCATTATATGATGTAGGAAGTATTGGTCAATTTGTGGTTGGTGCAGACATGTTAAATGCTTGGACTCCAACAAATACAAATACGAACGTTCCTTCGTTATCTGCTACTAACTTAGGCGCAGGTGATTCTTCTGACCGTTTCTTAAGAGATGCTTCTTTTGTTCGTGTAAGAAACGTTCAAGTGGGTTACAACGTACCAAAGAAATTCTTAAGTGGAACATTTATCACAGATATGTCTTTCACACTTCAAGGAGAAAACTTGTATAACTTCACTAAATGGCAAGGTTTTGACCCTGAAAGTGATAGAACTGGTGATGGATATCAGTACCCAACTCCTAAATTATACACTTTTGGATTACAAGTTAAATTTTAATTAGACAAATTATGAAAAAAATATATGGATTATTGTTGTTGTCGTTCACACTTTTAGTTTCGTGCGACAACCAATTAGAGCCTTTTACTCCAGGTTCATTAACGGAGGAGGTTGCTATTACTAAGAGTTCCGATCTTACTAGATTGATGAACTCAGGTATGAACATAATGACCAATAGAGCTGAATATGTTTTCAGTTCTGTATTCACTGATGAAGCTGCAATGGGTTTCAACAATGGTGGTCAAGGAATTAGATTAGAATATGTATTCTTAATGCTACAAGACGATCCAACTGCTTCTGCAATTTGGTCTTCTAGTTATGGTGCTATGGCGAGATTCAATCGTGTGATTGATTTTTCTTCAACTGTAGTTCCTACCAGCGCTGCTGATACTCAAATAATCAACAGAGCAAAAGCAGAAGCTTTAGTTTTAAGAGCGGCATGTCATTTGAAAATTATGTCTTATTTCTCACCAAATCCTAAAGATGATAGTGCTTTAGCTGGTGTATTAGCAGACAGAGTTATCAGTACATCTGAGTTCCCAAGAAGAGCTACAAACGGTCAGTTTTATGCTTCTATCCACGCTGATTTAGATGCTGCTATTGCAATTTTCAATGCGAATACTGCACCTGCATATACTAATAAAACTGCTTATGCTTCTAAAACTTTAGCTCAAGCATTAAAAGCTCGTGCTTATGCTTTGAAAGGTGATTATCCAAATGCTTTAACTAATGCAAACCTTGTTATAAATACATCTGGAATCACTTTAGCTACTACTGCTGCTGAATATGCTGCTGTTTTCCACACGCACAACGAAGCTGCTAACAAAGAAGTTATCTTTAGATTAAAAAGAACTGCTGTTCAAAACTCTCAAGGATCTAACCTACACAACGGTTGGGCTTCAGTAACTAACAGAAGAAATGGTTCTCCATTTTATGAAGTTAGTAGAGCGTTGTACAATCAATTTGCTGCAACTCCAGGTGATAACCGTTTAGCTGTAAATGTATTTACTACAGGTACTGCAACTACAAGTTCATTAATCGATCCTAATTATACTACTTCAGCAGACGTTAAAAACACTGATATCCTTGTACTTCATAAACACGGGGGTCAATCAGCTTTAACTTCAGCTAATGGTTTCAATCCTGACTTCATGGTTTGTAGATTATCAGAAATGTATTTCATTAGAGCAGAAGCGAAAGTGGCTGCTGGTGATTTAACAGGAGCTGCTGCAGACTTAAAAGTAATCTTAGATGCTCGTTTCACAACTGCTCAACCAGCGCCAGTTTTTGCTAGTGCTCAAGCAGCTTGGAAAGGAATTCTTGACGAAAGAAGAAAAGAATTATCATTTGAAGGTTTCCGTTTCATTGACTTGAAACGTTTAGGAACTTTAGCTGGTGCTTCTTTAGATAGAGATCCTGCTGATTACGCTTCAGCTTCTTGGAACATTCCAGGTGCAAACCCAACTAATTTATCTTTAACTAGCTACAAATGGGCTTTACCTATTCCACAAGCTGAGTTAAATGCAAATGGTGGAATCCAACAAAATACAGGATATTAATTTTTAATATACTATAATTTTAAAACCCCGCTTTATGCGGGGTTTTTTTTATCAACAATTTCATTATTAAATATTTATTTATAATAGTATATTTGTTGAAAATATTTTTATGAAATTTCGTTTGCTGTTTTTGGTCTTCCTAATCTCATTTTCACTTTTTTCACAAGTGAATAATGGAGCAAAATTAGACACAGTAAAAAGAGCTTCACTTATAATTGATCATACAAACGACCAACCAAAAGCAACTATTTCTCAATACAGAATTATTACTTTGGAACGGGACACTACTTTTGTAGATACTTCTTTAACTATTAAAAAAGAATACGACTACAATTATCTGCGTAGAGATTTATTTGGTTTAATGCCTTTCGCCAATGAAGGTCAGACCTACACCTCATTACATTATACCTCAAAATTTCGAACTTCTTTTCCTGAGTTTGGTTACACCGGGAAACATTTTAATTACTATCAACCCAACGATATTAAGTACTATTCTGTAGCAACTCCATTTACCGAATTGTATTTTAAAACTGTAATGGAGCAAGGTCAAAATTTAGATGCGTTTGTAACTTTAAATACTTCTGAGCGTTTTAATTTTTCTATTGCATACAAAGGGCTGCGATCCCTAGGAAAATATATCAATCAACTTTCAAGTACGGGAAATTTCAGATTTACCACTAGTTACAATACAAAAGACAAACGCTATTATGCCAATTTTCACTATACCTCACAAGATATTTTGAATGGAGAAAATGGAGGTTTGTCCAATCCTGAGAATTTTGAAGGTAATGATCCAGCTTATAATGAACGACCTCGATTGGATGTTTATTTAAAAGACGCCAAAACAACATTAATTGGAACAAGGCTATTCCTAGATCATAATTTCCAAATCAACGCTAAGAAGCGAAATAACAACCTTTATTTGACGCATCAAATTAATTTTGAAAACAAATATTTTGAATTCAATCAAGCTACGGTTCCCACAACTATTACTTCTAGTTCGGGAGCAACATCTACATTGTACCGATTTGGACCATCATTTGCTGCAGCAAATATAAACGACCAAGTGCGCTACAACCGGATGTACAATAAAGTAGGAGCCATTTATGAAAATACCACTCTAGGTAAATTTCAGTTTTTTGTAGACGATTTTAGATACAATTATTATTACAATTCAGTATTGTTTTTAACCGCACAGACAATTCCGAATGCAATAAATGATATTATAAATGATATTGGTGCACAATACGAATACAGAAAAAACAAATGGAACGGTAAATTCCAATATTCTAGTTCTATCACAAGTCAATCTTTATTTGACTTTAACGCACATTTAAAATACCAACACAACGATAAAAATAGTTTTACTTTCGAATACCAAAACAGCAATAATTTACCAAATAATATTTACAATTTGCATCAAAGTAGCTACATTAATTACAATTGGTACAATAATTTTAAAAATGAAAAACACAATTCGTTGAAGGTGGAAGCCAATACTCAATGGGCAAGCGCAACATTAGAATTGAATACGATTAACGATTTTTTGTATTTTAGCAATGAAAATACAGCAAATTTGCAATTGGTTACCCCAAAGCAATACGATAAAACGATTAATCACTTGTCTCTTAAAGTGAATAAAGAAATTAAATTCAGAAAATGGGCGTTAGACAATACCTTTTTGTATCAAAAAGTAGATCAATCGGATAAGATTTTAAACGTGCCGCAATTGGTGCTTCGTAATACTCTTTATTATTCCGATTATTACTTTAATAAGGCGTTGTACCTTCAAACTGGGGTGATTTTTAATTATTTTACAAAATATTATGCCAACGATTATAACCCAATTTTAGGTGAGTTTTTTGTACAAAATCAAAAAGAAATTGGTGCTTATCCAAACATCGATATATTTGCGAATGCAAGAATTCAACGCACTAGAATTTATCTAAAAGCCGAACATTTTAATTCGTCAATGACAGGAAACAATTACTATTCTTCACCAAATAACCCTTACCATGACTTTATTATCCGTTTTGGATTGGTATGGAATTTCTTCGAATAATATTAGTAGAACAAAAAAACTAAAAACAAAATGCAATATTCAGAAAATATATTAGGAACGATTGGAAATACTCCAATGGTTCGATTGAATAAAGTTACCGCAGAAATTGATGCGTTGGTACTTGCAAAAGTAGAAACGTTTAATCCAGGTAATTCCACCAAAGATAGAATGGCGCTAAAAATGATTGAAGATGCCGAAGCTGACGGGCGTTTGCAACCTGGTGGAACTATCATTGAAGGGACTTCTGGAAACACCGGAATGGGATTGGCACTAGCTGCAATCGTAAAAGGCTACAAATTAATTTGCGTAATTACCGATAAGCAGTCCAAAGAAAAAATGGATATTCTTCGTGCGGTTGGAGCAAAAGTAGTCGTTTGTCCTACCGATGTAGAACCTACCGATCCACGTTCTTATTATTCTGTCTCTAAACGTTTGGGTGAAGAAACGCCGAATTCTTGGTACGTAAACCAATACGACAATCCTTCAAATGCTTTGGCGCATTACGAACAAACTGGTCCTGAAATTTGGAAACAAACCGATGGAAAAGTAACACATTTTGTAGTGGGAGTAGGTACTGGAGGAACTATTTCTGGTATTGGAAAATATTTGAAAGAACAAAATCCTAACGTTAAAGTTTGGGGAATTGACACCTATGGCTCGGTTTTTAAAAAATACCACGAAACAGGAATTTTTGATGAAAATGAAATTTATTCTTACATCACAGAAGGAATTGGAGAAGATATTTTACCAAAAAACGTTGACTTTTCAGTAATTGATGGATTCACAAAAGTAACCGATAAAGATGCAGCCGTTTATACTAGAAAAATCGCTTTGGAAGAAGGAATATTTGTAGGAAATTCAGCCGGGGCATTGATTAAAGGGGTGCTTCAACTGAAAGAACATTTTAAACCAGAAGATGTTGTGGTAGTTTTATTCCACGATTCTGGTAGCCGTTATATCGGTAAAATGTTCAATGACGATTGGATGCGCGAACGTGGATTTTTAGATGAAGAAATCACCAAAGCGGAAGACGTAATAAAAGACCACATTGACAAACCATTAATTGTGGTAAGAACGGAAGAATTGGTTTCACACGCTATTGAACGCATGCGGAAATATAAAATCTCTCAAATTCCGGTGATTGATATTTCAGGTTTTGTGGGCTCTGTAGATGAATCCGACTTGTTTCAAAGTTATGTTTCCGATAAAAATGCAGGCGACAAACCAATACGTGAGGTTATGGGAAAACCATTTCCAATTGTAAAATTAGGAACTTCTATTGAAGAAGTTTCAAAATTATTCACTCGTGAAAATGCCGCCGTTTTAGTTGATTTAGGAAATGGAAAACACCATATTATTACCAAATACGATATCATTGGTTCGATAAAATAGGGATTCTAAAAGAGTAATAGATAATAGACGAAAAGATAATAGACTTTTAAAATTCGTGCTAATTAGTGTAATTCGTGGCTAAATGATATTTCCTTTGCGAACTTTGCGAATAACTTTGCGTTCTTTGCGGTTAAAAATAGATAATAGACTAAAAGAGTAATAGATAATAGACGAAAAGATAATAGACTTTTTAAATTCGTGCTAATTTGTATAATTCGTGGCTATATTATTTTTACTTGCGAACTTTGCGAATAACTTTGCGCTCTTTGCGGTTATAAGAAAAAACTTCACTAAACTTATTATTCCCCAATTAAAACTCCCGATACATTCCAAGCGCTGAAACTACTTCCTTCATTTGCCCCAAGCGGAATTTGAATTCGAATGGAATGTTCCCCTTCAGAAAGATCGCCTAAGTCAATAAATATTGGATTGGTAACCGTTCCAGGGCACCAGTTGGAACGACTATAATCGGATGACGACAACCCGTTTTCAAAATTCCCCGAAGCAGGATTACTCAATCGATACGAGCCACAATCTTGTCGCCACGGTACAAATGCAAAGGCCAATTTTTCATCTAAAAAGATACTGTTTTTCTTTGGAACAAATTCATCGCCATTTTCCCAACCGCCATGTCCAGTTGTGATATAACGCAATCGAGCGTTTTTCATCGGTTTTGTAAGTGTGAATTTAACTTCCAAACCTTTTTCCGAATTGAACATCGAACCGTATTCTTGCCCCGCCATTTCCATAATATTATTGGTGTTAAACAATGGAATATTTTGAAGCGTTTTTTTCGAAATTTCCTCTGGATGTATCGTCAAATTCAAACTCACTTTATGACCGCCTTTATCATAGTTTCCAATATTCATTCCGATGTAAACTTCCTGATTGCTCACTAAATCGTTCATTTCAGAAATGTCTTGTCGGTAATAAACACTGTCTTGCCAAACTTTATTTTTGAGTTGGATGGTGTTGTATTTCTTAACTCCAAAAGGCGTAAAAAAGCGCATTAATTCTAATAAAGGCTCGTAATCATTGGTTTTAACCACACCTTGGTATTTTTTGCCATTTCCGTTTTCATATATAGGAAGAGCAGCAACTCCATTTTTAAGTCCGTCTAAAAAGGTTTTTTTACTTGTTGTTGGAATAATAAATACCGAGCCTGTTCTATCATAAGCATCGCCGTTGGATTGTTCGGTTACATCAACAAACAATTGGCTTCCGTTTTTAATTGTTGGAATTCTAACTTTTTTAACGATGATCGTTCCATTTGCAAAACGCAAAATGCTATCATTTGATTTCGATTCTTCAGAAAAATTGATCACTTCGTTTTTAAATACGGGCAAGGTTGTAAAACGACTTTTCCATAATAAATCTCTGTAAGTCAAAAGATCAACTTTAGCTAGATTTGGCTTCGGGAGATTCATTTGCAAAGGTAATTTTTTTATTTTTTCAATTTTAGTAGCCAATACCTGGTAGTTTCCATTTCGATTTAATTCCAATACAAAACCTAAATTCTGCCCTAAAATAGAAGGCGCACCTTTAAAACCAAGTTGGTTGGTGTACCAAACCTCAATAGTGTTCGAGTTGACGATAATTTTTGCTTTATGGCATTCGTACCCTAAAATGGTTTTGGTTTCGGGTAAAAGTTCGAATTTTTGTTTGCCAATCGAGGTGCTATCTAAAGTTAAAATCTCCTTTGATGGTTTTAAAGTTGCCTTTTGATACCAATTGTTATTTTTATAATCAATAAAATTCTCTTCGAAAGGAGTTGGGAGTTGGTTCAAAATTCGTTTTTCTGTCGTAAGCCAGCCATTATTTTCATTGGCATAAAACAATACTAAATCTTGGTTTTCAATTAACGAGCCATTGGATTTTCTCTCAAAAGTGACTTTAATTCCGCCGTTTGACTTTTGTGAAAACAAAACTACCGAGTGAAATGCAATTATAACGAGAAGGATATATTTTTTCATAGAATAACTTTTTAACAAATATAATAGAATTTGTTTTTGTATGTAGAACATTTGTAAATTGCCATAAAATTAATTCAATGACTTTCACCGCTATAGATTTTGAAACTGCAAATGGATATCATCCTTGTTCTGTGGGGATTGTGACGGTTGAAAACGGTATTATTGTCGATGAATATGTGACTTTAATTAAGCCGTTAAACAATTATTATTCTCCTTTTACCATTCAGGTTCATGGAATTTATCCGAAGGACACGATAAATGCAAAGACTTTTCCTCAAGTATTTCCAGAAATTCAAAAACGATTACAAAATAGGGTAGTGGTGGCGCACAATGAAAGTTTCGATAGAAATGTTTTGGCCAAAACGATGGAGCTTCATGGCTTGGATTACCATAGTTTAAATATTGGATCTCGATGGGAATGCACCGTAAAAATTTACAAGGCCAAAGGATTTAAACCGGCAAGACTTAGTGATTGTTGCCGAATAATGAATATTCAATTGAACCACCACGAAGCTTTATCGGATGCTCGGGCTTGCGCCAAATTGTATTTGCTAAGATAATTAACACTTATTTTTCGGGTTAATGTTTTCGGTGTGGCTTTTTTGACTACATTCGACAAAGTAATTAAACTATTATACGCCATTTAAAATGAAAGAAGATTTCCTGCACTATTTGTGGAAATTCAAGAAATTCGACACTTCGAATTTAACTACTTCAAGCGGGGAGAAACTCACTATTGAAAATTCTGGAAGTTACTTGCAACTCGCAGGTCCTGATTTTTTTAATTCCCAAATCACAATTGACAATCAAAAATGGGCTGGAAATGTGGAAATTCACCTCAAATCGTCCGATTGGTATGCGCACCATCATGAACGAGATTCCAATTATGACAGTGTAATTCTTCATGTAGTTTGGGAGCACGACGTAGAAATCTACCGTCAAAACAACACTGAAATTCCTGTATTAATTCTAAAAGAACTAGTTTCAAAGGAAACGCTTTATAATTATCATTCTTTGGTTTCACCGAAATCTTGGATTTATTGCGAGAAACAAATTGAGTTCATTAATTCATTTATCTTGTTGAGTTGGCAAGAACGCTTGTTTTTTGAAAGGTTAGAGCGAAAATCGAAACCTATTTTTGATTTAGCAGAAATCACAATGCAAGATTGGGACGCGATTTTGTTTTGCCAATTAGCTAAAAATTTTGGGTTAAATACCAATGGTGATTCCTTTTATAATATGGCCAATTCCATTCCGTTTTCAATTATTCGTAAAGAAGGAAACGATTTATTTAATTTAGAAAGTTTGCTGTTTGGAATCGCGGGTTTATTAGAAATAAATAAAGAAGATCATTATTATAAAAAGCTAAAAACAAACTTTGATTATTTGGTTCACAAATACCAATTGGAATCGAATTCATTCACACCGTTACAATTTTTCAAGCACCGTCCTGATAATTTCCCAACTATTCGAGTATCGCAATTGGCCAACGTATATTATTGTCAGCAACAGCTATTTTCAAAAATTATAATAGCCGATAATGTGGTTGCTATTTATGAAATTTTCGATAAATCGGTATCAGAATATTGGGAAACGCATTATCAATTTGATAAAATCAGTCCGAAGAAAAAGAAAGCTTTGTCAAAATCATTCATAGATTTATTAATTATAAATACGATCATTCCGTTGCAATTTGCTTACGCTAAAAGCCAAGGCAAAGAAATATCGGAGAAATTAATTTCTTTGTTAAACCAAGTCCAGCCGGAATCAAATGCAATTATCGATAAGTTTTCCTCTTTTGGACTAAAAGCACAAAATGCCTTTGAAACGCAAGCTTTATTGCAATTGAAAAATGAATATTGTAATAAAAGTCGTTGTTTGGAATGTACAATTGGAATGGAATTATTGAAATCTGAAGTATAAATGCTAAATTTGTAGTGATATAAATTTAAAGCAATGAAATTAATACTTCGGCTAAAATACTTTTTCGAGAAACACGGTTTTCATGTTTCTTCGCGTCTTGCTGATGCGTTAGGAATGCGAGCCAATAGCGTAAGATTATTTTTTATTTACATATCGTTTGTTACCGCAGGACTTTGGTTTGGAGTATATTTAACATTGGCTTTTTGGTGGCGACTAAAAGATTTAATTCGAGCGAAACGGAGTTCCGTTTTCGACTTATAAAACTAGTATTATGAAATTAAAATCCTACTTCCAGTATTCAAAATCACAAAGAAGTGGGATTTTTCTATTAGTGGCGTTATGTATTGTTTGCCAATTTGCGTTTTTCTATTTGGATCCAAGTGCTGATAAAGATAATAATTCCGAGAAACAACAATGGATTTCACTGCAAACCATTGTCGATTCATTAAAAGTAGAAAAGCAAAATTTCACTCCGAAAATTTATCCATTCAATCCCAATTTTATTACCGATTATAAAGGGAGTAAATTGGGAATGTCGGTTGCTGAAATTGACCGGCTTTTGAATTATAGAAAAACCAATCAATATGTAAATTCAGCCTTAGAATTTCAAAAAGTAACTCAAATTTCGGATTCCTTATTAAATGCTATTTCGCCATATTTTAAATTTCCAGATTGGGTTAACAAAAGTAAAAACAACAATTTCAAACCATTTGAAAAGAAAACAGTAAAAATAATTGTTTTAGATATCAATTTGGCCACAAAAGAAGATTTAATAAAAATTTACGGAATTGGCCCTGCATTATCAGATCGAATTTTGAAACAAAAAGAAATTCTAGGCGGATTTGTAAGCATGAAGCAAATGGGAGATGTTTGGGGGCTTTCTCCTGAAGTGATTGAGAGTTTGAACCAGCATTTCAGAGTTACAACAATACCTAAAATAAAGAAAATAGACATTAATAATGCCTCAATAAAAGAGCTGATGTTGTTTCCTTATTTTAAATATGCTTTAGCGAAAGCGATTGTGACCTATAGAAGCATGAATGGTGATTTTAAAAATTCTGAGGATTTAACAAAAATTAACGGTTTTCCTAGTGAAAAATTAGATATTATTAGTTTATATTTGGAATTCTAAAAGATACAATAAAAAATCCCTTATGAATTCGATTTATTTTACAGAAGAACACGAATTATTTAGAAAAAGTTTAAAAGACTTTTTACAAAAAGAAGTGGTGCCACACATTGAAAAATGGGAAAAGACAGGTACAATTGACCGATTTATTTGGAAAAAATTTGGTGAGATGGGCTTTTTTGGAATTGCTTATCCAGAAGCATACGGCGGGATGAATTTAGATTTATTTTACACCGTAGTGTTTCTTGAGGAGCTTCAAAAAATTAAATCCTCCGGTTTTGCTGCAGCTATTTGGGCACATGCTTATTTAGCAATGACGCATTTAAATGCTGAAGGAGATGAAAGAATTAAACAAGATTATTTAGCGCCTAGTATATTAGGTGATAAAATAGGTGCTTTGTGCATCACAGAACCTTTTGGTGGAAGTGATGTTGCAGGAATGAGAACCACAGCTGTAAAAGTTGGTAATAAATATGTAATTAATGGATCTAAAACTTTTATTACTAATGGAGTTTACGCCGATTATTATATAGTAGCTGCCAAAACAAGTCCGGAACTTGGAAATAAAGGAATTAGTATTTTCTTGATGGATACGAATTTAAAAGGAATTTCGGCTACAAAGTTAGATAAGTTAGGTTGGAGAGCATCCGATACTGGAGAAATTGCATTTGATAATGTTGAGATCCCAGAAGAAAATTTAATGGGTGAAGAAGGAAAAGGCTTTCCTTATATTATGCAACATTTTGCTTTCGAGCGATTAATTATGGCTATCAATGCTCATGCAAGAGCGGAATATGCTATAGATTATACGATAGATTATATGTCACAACGAGAAGCATTTGGAACAAAAATCAATAAATTTCAGGCGTTACGACATACTATGGTAGAACATGCTACCGATGTGGAACATTGTAAAATATTTAATTATGCGGCTGTAGCCCGATTAGATAAAGGCGAATATGTAGTTAAAGAGGCGACTATGGCTAAATTAAAATCTACCAAAATAGCTGACGAAACCATTTATAGCTGTCTTCAAATGTTAGGTGGTTATGGTTACATGGAAGAATATCCACTAGCTCGATTATTTAGAGATAGCCGTTTAGGGCCAATTGGTGGCGGTACTTCTGAAATTCTCAAAGAGATTTTATCCAAAATGATAATCGATAAACAGGATTACAAACCGGCAGTAAAATAAATTACAAATTATTACTCATAATTAATAATTAATATTTACATTTGCATCCTTAACGAGAGGAGGTGTCTATATTATGTTAATTATACCAATTAAAGACGGAGAAAATATCGATAGAGCATTAAAGCGCTATAAAAGAAAATTTGATAAAACAGGAACTGTTCGTCAGTTACGTGCACGTACTGCTTTTATTAAGCCTTCTGTGACAAACAGAATGAAAATCCAAAAAGCGGCTTACATTCAAAATATGAAAGACAATTTGGAAAGTTTATAATATAACTTTTTTAAAAATACTACCGTTAGTCATTAAAAGTTTTTAACTTTGATGCTAACGGTTTTTTTATGGAAAATAGTAAGACGGCATTTCGAGATTATCTGCAATTAGAAAAAAAGTATTCGCCCCATACGGTAAATGCGTATCTCAATGATTTGATTTCATTTGAAACGTATATCAAAACCGTATTTGATTCTGACGACTTATTAAATGTAAATTACAGTTTGATTCGAAGCTGGATTGTAACATTAGTCGATGCGCAAATTTCCAACACTTCTGTAAATAGAAAAATCTCGTCTTTAAAATCCTATTATAAGTTTTTATTAAAAACGAAGCAAATAGCAATTAGTCCGCTATTAAAACACAAATCTTTAAAAACTCCGAAAACACTTCAAATTCCCTTTTCCGAAAAAGAACTGGACGAAGTTTTAAATTTCATAACCTACCCAGAAGGGTTTGAGGGCGTTCGGGACAAATTGATTATCGACTTATTTTATTCAACCGGTATCCGAAGAACAGAATTAATTCATCTTAAAATGCTGAATATTGATCTTTCAAATGCTACTTTGAAGGTATTAGGGAAAAGAAATAAGGAAAGAATTTTACCTTTATTACCAAATATTGCGAGTCAGATAAAATTATATTTAACCGAACGAGCTTATTTAGAGAGAATTACCGATAACGACATTTTCTTCCTAACGTTAAAAGGTGTTAAAATGAACGATTCGTTAGTTTATCGTTTAATAAATTCTTACTTTAGTAATGTTTCCGAGAAGGTAAAAAAGAGTCCGCATATTTTACGTCATACTTTTGCAACCCATCTTTTAAACAATGGTGCCGATCTAAATTCTGTAAAAGAATTATTAGGACATTCAAGTTTAGCGTCGACGCAAATATATACTCAAAGCAGTTTGTTTGAGTTGAAGAAGGTCTACGGTGATTCGCACCCACGAAACAAAAAGTAAATAGTGTTTAACCAATAAATAGTTTAATTATGAAGGTAAATGTTCATGCAGTTAACTTTAATGTTGACGGAAAGTTAGTCGGTTTTATTCAAGAAAGAGTAGATAAATTGGAAAAATATTATGACAAAGTCGTTTCGTCAGACGTTTTTTTGAAGGTTGAAAAGACCAGTGAGAAAGAAAATAAGGTCGTAGAGATGAAAATTATAGTTCCAGGAGACGAATTTATGGTAAAAAAGCAATGCAAATCATTCGAAGAAGCAGTCGATCAATCCGCAGAATCATTCGAGAGAATATTAATAAAAAGAAAAGAAAAAGTAAAACATCATATATAAATTAAAAATATTCGTAAAAATATTTTGTTTAAAAAACAAATTAATATACATTTGCAGTCCGTTAGAAATAACGGGCTTTTTTTATATTTAACGCCAGTGTAGCTCAGTTGGCTAGAGCAGCTGATTTGTAATCAGCAGGTCGTGGGTTCGAGTCCCTCCACCGGCTCTATAAATATTGAGGATTTTCAATATTTTGGGTTTTAAATATTAAAATTGTTTTTATGGTCAAGGAACATAGGTATTAGGTAGTAATCTAAAGTCTGAAATCATAAATTATTGGGGAGATACTCAAGCGGCCAACGAGGGCAGACTGTAAATCTGCTGTGTGAACTTCGCAGGTTCGAATCCTGCTCTCCCCACAAGAAGAAATTTTAGATTTCGGATTCCAGAGATAAAATCTGAAGTCAAAATTCTAAAAATAAATTCTCTGCCGACTTAGCTCAGAGGTAGAGTGCTTCCTTGGTAAGGAAGAGGTCACGGGTTCAATTCCCGTAGTTGGCTCAACATTGTATAATTTGAACACGAATATATAACTAAGATTAAAAATTAAGTAAAATGGCAAAAGAAAATTTTAACCGTAACAAACCCCACCTTAATATAGGTACAATTGGTCACGTGGATCACGGAAAAACTACATTAACTGCGGCAATTACTAAAGTATTGTCTGATGCGGGTTACTGTCAAGCAAAATCGTTTGATCAAATCGATAATGCTCCAGAAGAAAAAGAAAGAGGTATTACAATTAATACATCTCACGTTGAGTATGAAACTGCTAATCGTCACTACGCACACGTTGACTGTCCAGGTCACGCGGATTACGTAAAGAACATGGTTACTGGTGCTGCTCAAATGGACGGTGCTATTCTTGTAGTAGCTGCTACTGACGGACCAATGCCACAAACACGTGAGCACATCCTTTTAGGTCGTCAAGTAGGTATTCCTAGAATCGTTGTATTCATGAACAAAGTGGATATGGTTGATGACGAGGAATTATTAGAATTAGTTGAAATGGAAATCAGAGACTTATTATCTTTCTACGAATATGATGGAGATAATTGTCCAGTTATCCAAGGTTCAGCTTTAGGTGGATTGAATAACGATCCAGCTTGGGTACCAAAAATCATTGAATTAATGGCAGCTTGTGATTCTTGGATCCAAGAGCCAGTTCGTGATAATGCAAAACCATTCTTAATGCCGGTAGAGGACTCATTTACTATTACAGGACGTGGAACTGTTGCTACAGGTCGTATCGAAACAGGTATTGCTAACACAGGAGATCCAGTAGAAATTATTGGTATGGGAGCTGAAAAATTAACTTCTACAATTACAGGAGTTGAAATGTTCCGTAAAATCCTTGATAGAGGTGAAGCTGGAGATAACGTAGGTTTATTGTTAAGAGGTATTGATAAAGCTGATATCAAAAGAGGTATGGTTATTATTAAGCCAGGTTCAGTAAAACCACACGCTGTATTCAAAGCTGAGGTTTATATCTTGAAAAAAGAAGAAGGTGGACGTCACACTCCATTCCATAATAATTATCGCCCACAATTTTATGTTCGTACAACGGATGTAACAGGTGTGATCACTTTACCAGCAGGTGTAGAGATGGTTATGCCAGGAGATAACTTAACTATTAATGTTGCATTGTTAAGCCCTATTGCATTAAACTTAGGTTTACGTTTTGCTATCCGTGAAGGTGGTAGAACAGTAGGAGCTGGTCAAGTAACTGAGATAGTAGAGTAATTATCTAATTTATATGAAAGTCAGTTGGTATTTCAATATACCACTGACTTTTTTATACGGGCGTAGTTCAAGGGTAGAATAGCGGTCTCCAAAACCGTTGATGGGGGTTCGAATCCCTCCGCCCGTGCCACTAAAAAAATATGTACAATGACAAAAGTTTTTAATTATATAAACGAAGCATTTGATGAATTAAAGTCAAATGTAACTTGGCCAGAGTGGGAAGAAGTACAACGTCTTACGATTGTTGTGGCTGTTTTTTCAGTATTATTCGCCTTGGCAACATGGGGAGTTGATGAAATTTTTGCAAAAACTTTGGAAGGATTCTTTAATTGGATAAAAGCTTAAATACCTTACGATGGCAGATAATAATGTGAAAAAGTGGTATGTTGTTAGAGCGGTAAGCGGGCAAGAAAACAAAGTTAAAGCTTACATCGAGAACGAAATTAATAGGTTAGGTATGGGCGATTTTATCTCTCAAGTTCTAGTTCCTACTGAAAAAGTAGTAACGGTAAAGGATGGTAAGAAAATCGTAAAAGACAAAGTCTATTTTTCCGGATATGTAATGATTGAAGCTAATCTTGCTGGTGAAATACCTCATATTATTAAATCAATCTCTGGAGTTATTGGATTCCTAGGTGAAGTTAAGGGTGGAGACCCTGTTCCGTTGCGACTTTCTGAAGTAAACAGAATGTTAGGTAAAGTCGATGAATTAGCGGTTACCGTTGATTCACAATCGATACCGTTCAATGTGGGCGAAACTATTAAGGTGATTGATGGACCTTTTAACGGTTTCAATGGAACTGTAGAAAAAGTCAATGAAGAAAAGCGTAAACTTGAAGTAATGGTTAAAATTTTCGGTAGAAAAACACCATTAGAATTGAGCTTTATGCAAGTTGAAAAAGTATAATTTTTGTTACACTATAATAAACCACATTATTCGCTTCCAATGTTTGATGTGTTAAATTTTTAAAAAAAATGGCTAAAGAGATTAGTAAAGTAGTTAAACTACAAGTTAAGGGAGGTGCTGCGAACCCGTCGCCACCGGTTGGACCTGCTTTAGGTGCTGCTGGAGTTAATATCATGGAGTTCTGTAAGCAATTCAATGCTAGAACACAAGATAAACCCGGCAAAGTTTGCCCAGTGCAAATAACAGTGTATAAAGACAAATCTTTTGATTTTGTTATTAAAACTCCACCTGCTGCTATTCAATTAATGGATGCTGCAAAGCTAAAGTCTGGATCTGGTGAGCCTAATCGTAAAAAAGTAGCAAATGTTACTTGGGATGTGATTAGAACTATAGCAGAGGACAAAATGGTTGATTTAAATGCATTCACTATCGAGGCTGCTATGAGCATGATCGCGGGAACAGCTAGATCTATGGGTATAACTGTAACAGGAGACGCTCCTTTTTAATTAAAAAAAAGACATGGCAAAATTGACAAAAAAGCAAAAAGAGGCTGCTTCAAAAATTGACAAGAACAAATTATACTCTTTAAAAGATGCTGCGGCATTAATTAAAGTAGTTGCTTCTGCAAAATTTGATGAGTCTGTTGATATCGCAGTACGTTTAGGAGTAGATCCTAGAAAAGCGAATCAAATGGTTAGAGGTGTGGTAACATTACCTCATGGAACTGGTAAAGACGTTAAAGTATTAGCATTGGTTACTCCAGATAAAGAAGCGGAAGCTACTGCAGCTGGTGCAGACTATGTAGGTCTTGACGATTACTTACAAAAAATTAAAGACGGTTGGACAGATGTTGATGTAATTATCACTATGCCTGCTATTATGGGTAAATTAGGTCCATTAGGTCGTGTATTAGGACCTCGTGGTTTGATGCCAAACCCTAAAACAGGAACTGTAACTATGGAAATAGGAAAAGCTGTTCAAGAAGTGAAAGCGGGTAAAATCGACTTCAAAGTTGATAAAACAGGAATTATTCACGCTGGTATTGGTAAAATATCTTTCGAAGCGGATAAGATTGTTGATAACGCTCACGAAATTATTCAAACATTAATCAAACTTAAGCCAACTGCTGCTAAAGGAACTTACATTAAAAGTATTTACCTTACAAGCACCATGAGTCCTGCAATTGCATTGGATCCTAAAGCAGTATAAGTAGTTATAAAACTTTTAGTATGACTAGAGAAGAAAAATCAATCGCGATTGAAAATTTAACTGCACAGTTAGCAAGTTCAAATATTGTTTATTTAGCAGATATTTCTGGCTTAGATGCAGAATTAACTTCTAACCTAAGAAGAGCTTGCTTTAAAGCAGGTATCAAATTAGAGGTTGTTAAAAACACCTTGCTTGCAAAAGCAATGGAGGCTTCTGATAATGACTACGGAGATTTACCTGCTACATTAACAGGTAATACTTCAATCTTTCTTGCAGATGTAGCTAATGCTCCTGCAAAAATTATGAAGGAATTCCGTAAGAAAGCAGATAAGCCTTTGTTAAAAGGAGCTTATATCAATTCTGAAGTTTATATTGGTGATAATTTACTAGATTCATTATCATCACTTAAATCTAAAGAAGAAGTTATTGGAGAAATCATTGGATTACTTCAATCTCCTGCACAAAGAGTAGTTTCTGCTCTTTTAAACCAATTCAAAAACGAAGAGGTAGCTTAATATTTTAGAATTTAGATTTCTGATTTCAGATTTCTTAAATCTATTAAAAAAAGCACATTAAAACGCGCACATTAATAAATTATATTTTACAAATCATTTTAAAACGATAGAAAAAATGGCAGATTTGAAACAATTCGCAGAACAATTAGTTAACTTAACAGTTAAAGAAGTTAACGATTTAGCAACAATATTAAAAGAGGAGTACGGAATCGAACCAGCTGCTGCAGCTGTAGTAGTTTCTGGAGGTGGTAGCGGAGAAGCTGCTGCTGAAAGCGCTCAATCTGAATTTACAGTGATGTTAAAAGAAGCTGGTGCTTCTAAATTAGCTGTAGTGAAATTAGTAAAAGAACTTACAGGTTTAGGTTTGAAAGAAGCTAAAGACGTAGTTGATAGCGCTCCAAGTGCTGTTAAAGAAGGAGTTTCTAAAGAAGAAGCTGAAGGTCTTAAGAAAGCTTTAGAAGAAGCTGGAGCTGTAGTAGAACTTAAATAGTTTTACCCGGTTTTGAGAACTAGGTTTAGGTCTTGGATTAACGTCCAATGACCTAAACCATTTTTCGTATAATAAAATTATATCAAATTTTATTATAAAATAGTTTAAAATACAAAAAGGTTATAAGTCAATACGATGAAAGAAAATCAATGAAAGAGCCCGCTCTGGAGTTATTTTTAAAGAGGTATTGATTATAAAAAGAAAGTATAGATTGTTTTATAAAATAAATAGTGTTTTACACAAAAAATTACTTTTTTTAATCAAAATTTTGTCCATTGATGTTAACAAATCAGACTGAAAGATTGAATTTTGCCTCAACAAAAAATATTCCTGACTATCCAGATTTTCTAGATGTTCAGGTTAAGTCGTTTAAAGATTTCTTCCAATTAGAAACTAAAACAGACGAAAGAGGCGATGAAGGTTTATACAATACCTTCATGGAAAACTTTCCAATAACAGATACAAGAAATAACTTTGTATTGGAATTCCTAGATTATTTTGTAGATCCACCTCGCTATACCATTCAAGAGTGTATAGAAAGAGGGCTAACTTATAGCGTGCCTTTAAAGGCAAGGCTAAAATTGTATTGTACAGATCCAGAACATGAGGATTTTGAAACAATTGTACAAGATGTTTATCTTGGAACAATTCCGTACATGACTCCAAGTGGTACTTTTGTAATCAATGGCGCTGAACGTGTTGTTGTTTCTCAATTGCACCGTTCTCCAGGAGTTTTCTTCGGTCAATCATTCCACGCAAACGGAACAAAACTGTATTCTGCAAGAGTTATTCCTTTTAAAGGTTCTTGGATAGAATTTGCTACCGATATCAATAGCGTAATGTATGCTTACATTGATAGAAAGAAAAAATTACCTGTAACTACTCTTTTCCGTGCAATCGGTTTTGAAAGAGATAAGGACATTCTTGAAATATTTGATCTTGCCGAAGAAATTAAAGTTTCTAAAGCTGGTCTTAAAAAATATATCGGAAGAAAATTAGCTGCGCGTGTATTGAATACATGGCACGAAGATTTCGTAGATGAAGATACCGGTGAGGTAGTTTCTATCGAAAGAAATGAAATTATATTAGATAGAGATACTATTCTTGACAAAGAAAATGTGGAAGAAATAGTGGAGTCTA
>CANKZE010000006.1 GCA_947488545.1 Bacteroidota bacterium | reverse complement strand
TTGATTATTTTGCAGTCGATTAAACACCAATTCTAAATGTTAGAAATTACCGATTATATAAACAACGATTTTAAGGCAATTAAAAGCTCTGATTCTATTGAATCGGTTATGGATTTCTTTGAAGAATCTCGCTTTTCCCATTTTCCAGTGGTTGAAGATGGCGTCTATATCGGTTGTGTTTCATCTGAAGAAGTTGAAACTTATGATTCAAGTAAAAAAATATCCGATTATAGTTATTCTCTAAAAGGATTTTTTGTGCGAACAAATTTGTTTTGGATTGATGTTTTAGAGGTTTTTTCGAGAAATAATACTACTGTAATTCCGGTATTAGACGAAGAAAACAATTATGTAGGATATTATGAAATCACTGAAGTAATTAGAAATTTCTATGACACTCCATTTGTAAAAGATTTTGGCGGAGTGATTATTTTAGAGAAATCTATTTTGGATTTTACAATGAGTCAAGTAGTTCAAATTGTGGAAAGTAATGGAGGGAAAATCTTAGGTTTGTATGTTTCAAATACTACTCCTGACAAAGTTCAAGTGACTATAAAAATTGTTTTGGGAGGCATGAATGAAATTCTACAATCTTTTAGAAGGTATGAATACGATATTATTTCGGAACATAAAGAGGATGTTTTTCTGAATGATTTGAAGGATCGATCTGCCTATTTGGATAAATATTTAAGCATATAATAATTAGTTTCCTATTAATTATCATAAAATGAAAGTAGCAATTTACGGACAATATTATCAAAATAGTACGGAACCAATTATCCGTGATATTTTTGTTTTTTTCAATGAGAATCAAGTTGAAATGGTCATTGAAGAAGCATTTTTGACGCAATTATATGAAAAGCAAATTGTAAAAAAAGAGTATAAAACGTTTCAATCTCATACCGAATTAGATGCGAGTTTTGATATTATGATTAGCATTGGTGGGGACGGAACTATTTTAAGAGCGGCTACTTTAGTTCGTGATTCTGGAATTCCAATTTTAGGCATCAACGCAGGAAGATTGGGATTTTTAGCGATGGTTCAAAAGGATGAAATTGCAGAATTTTTACAATTAATTATTGAAAAAAAATATACTATTTCAGAAAGAACCCTAATCAGTTTATCAGGAACTCCTAACATTCCTGAAATTTCTGATATTAATTTTGCAATGAATGAAATTTCGGTGAGTCGAAAAGATACAACTTCAATGATTACAATTGAAACGTATTTAAACGATGAGTTTTTAAATTCGTATTGGGCTGATGGGCTAATAATTTCAACACCCACAGGATCCACAGGTTATTCTTTAAGTTGTGGCGGGCCAATATTAACTCCAAATGTTTCAAGTTTAGTAATTACTCCTATTGCTCCTCATAATTTGAACGCCCGACCTCTAGTAATTCCTGACGATACCGTTATTCGATTGAAAGTTACCGGTCGGGAGAAACAATATTTAGTTTCTTTAGATTCAAGAATTGCATCGGTGAAAAACGAATCGGAATTAACGATTCGAAAAACACCATTTAAGATAAAAATGGTTGAAATCCATGAAGAGACCTTTTTAAAAACACTTCGCAACAAACTACTTTGGGGAGAAGACAAAAGAAATTAACTGCTATTTTTTGAAATCGGTATACTACAACCGATCAATTTTCGTTTTTTATAATTACAATATGGAAAATTGCCTTTTATTTCAGAAATCATGGGCGATTTTGAACCTATAATTGTTATATTTGCAAGCTATTTTTAAAAAGGATGAATAGAAATTATATCTTATTATTTTTACTGTTGGGATTTACAAGCGTAAATGCTCAAATTCATGAAATAGGAGTATTTCTTGGAGGCAGTAATTATATTGGAGATGTTGGGCCCACAACCTATATTGCGCCAGATGAATTCGCGTTTGGCGTGCTATATAAATGGAATAAAAGTCCGAGACATTCTTGGAGGTTTTCCTATAGTCAAGCTAAAATTACTTCTTCCGATTTAAAATCAAATTCACCAAGTAGAACTCCGAGGGGTTTATATTTTGAAAATAATATAAAAGAAGTATCTTTAGGGCTTGAATTTAATTTTTTTGATTTTAATTTGCATGATTTTGAACCGAAAATCACACCCTATATTTATAGTGGAATAAGCTATTTTGGTTATGATGAGTTGTTTTATATTGCAGGAGAACAAAAAACAGATTATAAAAACGGGCAATTAGCTATTCCAATGGTATTGGGGGTAAAAGCAAATGTTTTTGAGAGTATTATTTTAGGTGTTGAAGTAGGAGCAAGATATACTATGACAGATAACCTTGACGGGAGTAATCCAAAAAATAAAATATTAGCGCCATTGAAATTTGGAGATATAAATAGTAATGATTGGTATGTGTTTTCAGGTATTACTTTAACGTATACATTTGGAAATCGACCATGTTATTGTGTACATAAATGAGTTTAGCTGATACTATAAATAAAGATAAATTACCAAAACATCTAGCTATAATTATGGATGGTAATGGTCGTTGGGCTAAACAAAAAGGATTGCTTAGAGCATTTGGTCATGAAAATGGGACAAAATCTGTGCGAACTGTTGTTGAAACTTCAGCAAAATTAGGGATAGAAAATTTAACATTATATGCCTTTTCAACTGAAAATTGGAATAGACCTAAATTGGAGGTAGATCTATTAATGGAGTTATTGATTAATTCATTGAAAAACGAATTAAAAACGCTTCAGGAAAATAATATTAGGTTAAATTCTATTGGAAATTTAGATCTATTACCGAAGTCAGCTCAAAAAAAATTACAAGAAGTGATTGAAAACACGAAAAGTAATTCGAGAATGGTTTTAACATTAGCTTTAAGCTATGGATCAAGAGAAGAACTCATAAATGCTGTTAAAAATATTAGTAATAAAGTTAAAAATAATATAATTTCAGTAGACAAGATAGATGAATCAATAATAAATCAGCATCTTTACACACGTGATTTGCCAGAAGTAGATTTATTAATTAGAACAAGTGGCGAACATCGAATTAGCAATTTTTTGCTTTGGCAAATAGCCTATTCAGAATTATATTTTACTGATGTGCTATGGCCAGACTTTAAAGAAGATGATTTGTATGAAGCGATTATTAGCTATCAAAAAAGAGAACGTAGGTTCGGGAAAACAAGTGAACAAATTAAATAAATTATTAGTGTTAAATAAAAGCATACAATTATTGCTTACGATTATATTTTTCGGAAGTATTACTCAAATAGCAGCTCAAGATAGAATCCCTTTTGACCAAGGAAAAAAATACATACTTGCCGATGTTGCGGTTACCGGAAAAATCAGCTTCAATAAACAAACAGTAGTTACATTTGCAGGGCTTGAAAAAGGCCAAAACATTACTGTACCTGGTGAAGAAATTAGTAACGCAATTAAGAAATTAGGAAAACTGGGACTTTTTAGTGAAATCGACTTTTTTGTTACGCAAATTAAAGCAGATAGTATATTTCTAGAATTAAATATTAATGAACTTCCAAAATTAACTAAGGTTAAATTTAATGGCGTTAAGAAAAATAAAATTGAAGATTTAATCAAAGAAAATAGCTTAACTCCTGGAAAAGTAGTCAATGAAAACCTGATAACTACCACTAAAAATTACATTGAAAACAAGTACAAAAAAGACGGATTTTACAATGCAAAGGTCAATATTAATGTGGTTAACGATACTACCGAAAATAATCGTGTAAAACTTGTAATTGGAATTGATAAAGGTGAAAAAGTGAAAATTGGGGAAATCACTTTCAATGGAAATTCTAAGTTTTCGGATAAAAAACTTCGTAGCGCAATGTCTGATACCAAAGTTAAAAATCCTATAAGAATTTTTAAAGCTTCAAAATTTATAAAAGATAAATACAAAGCCGATCTTGCGAAAATCATAGATAAATACAAGGAAAAAGGATTTCGCGATGCAAGAATAGTTTCTGATAGTGTTTATTTTAATAAGGAAAAAAATAAACTTGCCATTAATATAAATGTTGAAGAAGGTAACAGATATTACTTTGGAAATATTAAATTTTTAGGGAACACTGTTTATTCAGATCAAGGACTAAGAAGTATTCTTGGGATAAAAAAAGGTGATGTATATAATGGAGTTCTACTTGAAAAAAGAATTTCAGATAAAACAAAACCTGACGGAGAAGACATTACAAATTTATACCAAAATAATGGATACTTGTTTTCAAACATCAATGCTGTAGAGGTTAAAACAGCAAATGACACCATCGATTTTGAAGTTAGAGTTGTTGAAGGCCCTATTGCCTATTTTAATAAAATAACTGTTGTAGGTAATGACAAAACTCATGATGAAGTTATTTATCGAGAACTAAGAACTAAACCAGGAGAAAAATACAGTAAAGACGATCTTGTTAGAACTATTAGAGAAATTGGTCAATTGGGATTTTTTGATCCTGAAGCGATTGATCCAAAATTTAAAAATGTAGATTCTTCCGCTGGGACCGTTGATATAGAATATAATTTAATTGAGAAAGGGTCTAGCCAAATTGAACTTCAAGGTGGTTATGGCGGTGGAGGTTTCATTGGAACTTTAGGATTGTCATTTAATAATTTCTCGTTAAGAAATGTATTCAATAAAGACGCCTACAGACCTTTACCTATGGGGGATGGCCAAAAAGTATCTCTGAGATTACAGGGAAGTACCTTTTTTCAAACCTACAGTATGTCGTTTTCTGAGCCTTGGTTAGGTGGAAAAAAACCAGTGCAATTTAGCACTTCATTGTCCTATAGCAAGCAGTTTTTGAATGACTTTGCAACTGGTCAAGTAGATAGAAGTAAAAGTTTCAACATTTTAACCGCTTCAATTGGATTAGCAAAAAGGCTGACAGTACCTGATGATTCTTTCGTACTTTCAAATTCAATAAGTTTTCAATATTATGATTTAAATAATTATAATACAGGATTATTTACATTTGGAAATGGGGCCTCAAGAAATTTTGCTTACACGATTGGATTAAGTAGAAACAACAAAGGGGTTAACCCAATATTCCCAACTTATGGGTCTGAATTTAGTGTTTCTGCAAAATTTACTCCTCCATTTTCAATGTTTAGTAAAATAGACTATGCAAATCTTAGTAATCTAGCTGAATATAAATTAACCAACTCAGGTGCTGGATATTTTGACGTAAATAATACATGGGTTGCACCAGGAGATTATATTGCTACACAAGAAATAAATGGAACTAGTTATCAAGTAAAAGCCGATAGCTATGTTAATGCAGATACCGATCAAGGGAAAGTAGACCAGAAAAAATTTGAATGGTTAGAATACTACAAAATCAAATTTAAAGCCGACTGGTTCACAAAAATCTACGATAAATTAGTACTTCGTTCATTAGGTGAATTTGGATTCCTAGGCTCTTATAATCAAGATCGAGGGATGATTCCATTTGAGAGATTTTTTGTTGGAGGAGATGGATTGGCAAACTTTGCTTTAGATGGACGTGAAATCATTGGTTTAAGGGGTTATCCAAACCAGTCATTAACTCCTTCTGATAGCCGTGGAGCACAAAATGGAGCTACAGTTTATAATAAATTTTCATTAGAATTAAGATATCCGCTAACCTTAAAATCATCAGCCTCAATTTATGCATTAACATTTGCTGAAGGAGGTGCTGCATATGATTCATTTAGAAATTATAATCCATTTATACTTCAGCGATCTGCAGGATTTGGATTGAGAGTATTTATGCCAGCATTTGGTTTATTGGGAATTGATTTTGGATATGGTTTTGATGCACTTCCAATACAAGGTTTAACTCAACCTAATGGCTGGGAAACTCACTTTATAATTGGTCAACAATTTTAATGAAAGTATTAATTTTCTAATAAAATTAAGTTATGAGAAAACAATTTTTACTATTTTTGACAATTCTATTTTCTAGCTTTACTTTTGGTCAAGCCAAAGGGGTGAAAATTGGTTATATAGATATGGAATACATATTACAAAATGTACCTAGCTATACTGAAGCAAAAAACCAATTAGAGTTAAAAGCACAAAAATGGAAACAAGAAATTGAGGTTAGAAATAATGAAATAACAAAACTAAAAGAGGCATTAAAAACCGAACAAGTTTTGTTAACTAAAGAATTGATTGCTGAAAAACAAGAAGAAATTACTTTTCAGGAAAAAGAATTGTTAGATTACAATCAAAAGAGATTTGGCCCAAATGGAGATTTATTAAATCAAAAATCAATTTTAGTAAAGCCAATTCAAGACCAAATTTTTACAATAGTTCAAGATCTTGCTGATTCGAAAAAATACGATTTTATTTTTGACAAATCATCAGATTTAACAATGCTATTTGCAGCTAAAAGATATGACATTAGCGATCAAGTATTAAGAACTTTAAATAGAGCTGAACAAAAAGAGCAGTTAACAAAAAAGCAACTTAAGCTTCAAGAAGAAAAAGACGCACGAGAGGATTTTATAAAAGAGAATCCTGAAATGCTAGAAAGACAAAAAAATCTTGAAGATAAAAAAGCAGCAAGAGAAAAAGCAATTGCCGATAAAAAAGCAGAAGCTGCAGAAAAGAAAAAATTGGCTGAAGAAGCTAAAAAGAAAGAGTTAGAAGAAAAAGCAGCAAAAACAAAAATCGCGAATGAAGCCGCTGCTGAAGCTAGATCCAAAGCAATAGAGGATAAAAAGAAAGAACAAGAAGAAAAGGCAGCAACCCTTAAAGCACAAAATGACGCTGTTGCTGAGGCTAAAAAGAAAGAACTTGAAGAGAAAGCTGCAAAAATAAAATTAGCAAATGAAGCTGCCGCTCAAGCTAGAGCAAAAGCAATAGAAGATAGAAAGAAAGAATTAGAAGAAAAAGCTGCAGCCCAAAAAGCACTAAATGAAGCAGCTATTCAAGCTAGAGCCAAAGCAATTGAAGACAAAAGAAAAGAACAAGAAGAACGAAATAAGAAACTTCTAGAAGAGAAAGAAGCCGCTAAAAAAGCACGAGAAGAAAAATTAAAAGTAAAACCAATAAATTAATAATTAATACTAAAAACGATGAAACAATTAAAATGCTTACTAATAGCTACAATCTTTTTCCTTGGTGCAAACGAAATTTTTGCACAATCGAAAACTGCACACGTAGAAGTAAATGAAATCATGTCTAAAATGCCAGCTATTATGGAGGCTCAAAAACAGTTGGAAAAACTAGGTGTTGAATACCAAGCAGTTTACAAAACAATGGGCGAAGAGTACCAAGCAAAAATTAAAAAATACGAAGGAGAAGTAGCAACTGTATCAGAAAAAATGAACATCGAGCGTCAAAAAGAAGTTCAAGATATGGAAAAAAGAATCCAAGAATATGGTCAAACTGCTCAAAAAGAATTACAATCTAAAGAAGCAGAATTAATGAAACCTATTCAAGAAAAAATTAAAGCTGCAATTCAAAAAGTAGGAAAAGCGAAAGGCTTCCAATACATTTTGAACTCTGAAAGTTTATTATTAGCTGACGGTCCTAACTTAACTGCTGATGTTAAGAAAGAACTAGGTTTCTAATTCTTACAAAATAAAAAATTTAAAACTGCTCCTAATATGAGCAGTTTTTTTTTACATTTGTTTCTATGATTAATAATGATCCCATCGGTTTGTTTGACTCAGGAATTGGAGGTACTTCCATATGGAACGCCATCCATCAATTAATGCCAAACGAAAATACCATTTACCTCGCCGATAGCAAAAATGCACCCTACGGAGTGAAATCCAAAGAAGAGATTATTGCACTTAGTAAAAAAAATACCGAATTATTATTAGAAAATAATTGCAAAATAATTGTTGTGGCTTGCAATACCGCAACTACAAATGCAATAAAAGAACTTAGAGCAACCTACGATGTTCCCTTTATAGGAATAGAACCAGCAATTAAACCCGCAGCAACCCATTCTAAAACACAAACTATAGGCATTTTAGCAACAAAAGGAACATTAAGCAGCGAACTATTTAATAAAGCCGTTTCACTTTACCAGGATATTAATATTGTTGAGCAAATAGGTTTTGGATTAGTAGAATTAATCGAAAATGGGGAAATCAATTCTCTTAAAATGGAAGAACTATTACAATCCTATTTGAATCCAATGATCGAAAAAAACATTGATTATTTGGTTTTAGGATGTAGCCATTACCCCTATTTAATCCCAAAAATTAGGGAAATTTTACCAAAGTCAATTCAAATAATAGATTCAGGGGAAGCGGTTGCAAAACAAACTCTAGCCGTTCTACAAAACCAAACCGGAATAAGTAATTTAGATAAAGGAAAATGTGATTTTTATTCAAATATCGATCCGAAAGTACTTAACGATATTCTGGAAAATAAATATCCTGTTTCAAAAAGAGACTTTTAATGGTCTTCTTTAAACCAACTAGAATACATTATATAATTATTGGATATTCTCTCAATTTCACCGGCAAAATCCGATTGATCAATATCTTTTACCTTCTTAGCAGGAACACCAGCCCAGATAGTTCCAGAAGGAACAACGGTATTTTGAGTAATTACAGCACCTGCCGCAACTATTGAATTACTTTCAATAATACAATTATCCATCACTATGGCACCCATCCCAATTAACACATTATCATGGATTATACAGCCATGAACAATGGCATTATGCCCTATTGAAACATTGTTTCCGATAATTGTAGGATGCTTTTGATAGGTGCAGTGAACTACTGCCCCATCTTGAATATTAACTTTATTACCAATGGTAATGAAATTGACATCGCCACGAATAACGGCATTGAACCAAACACTGCAAGATTTACCAAAAGTAACATCGCCAACAATTGTAGCATTTTCAGCAACATAACAGTCTTCAGGGATAGAAGGAGATTTTCCGTTTACAGCTTTTATCAACATAGTTTAAAAAAATAGTCCCGAAGAATCGGGACTGTATGTTTAAAATTATTTTAATTGTTTGCAGGACAATTACAGTGGTATCTTTCTGGTTCACAGAATAAATTTAAACCAATTGTAATTTGATGGTAGCCCGGGTTGTCAAATCTAATGTCACCAATAACCTGAGAATAGGTGTAAGCAAACATGAAATTCTTATAGTTAACACCTAAAATTGGTGAAAAAAATTGTAGTTTTTGTTCAGCTAATCCATTTCCTCTCATATATTGCGCACCATCAAAACTTCTTCTGTAAGAAAGCGCACCCCATATTTTACCATCTTCGAAATTTTTGTACGCTTTTAAGTTAAAATCCATTGAACTTTCTTTAGTTTTTTCAACCGACTGAAACATAATTGAAGGTTCCCAAAGAACAACATCTGCATCTCCAAAAGTATATCCAGCACTTAAAATTACTTTTCTAAGATTGTCACTTTCAAATTCAGTGTAAATATTTCTTCTTGTTTCAACAGCATTTTTAATAGTTAAATGAGAGAAAAATTCTAAATAATTATAAGATGCCCCAATATCAAAATTCACGTAAGACTCTTTTTGAACTATCGTACCATCAACAATTGGATCATAGTTTCCAGAATTTCTAAATTGTGTTTCATCCAATTGACTCTGAATAAGAACACCACTAATACCAAATGATAATTGATTTAAATCAGACTCATCTCTTGAAAACATCAAGTGATGTGCGTAAGTTAATTTCAATCCTTTTTGAGAATGATACCCGTTAACATCGTTAAAAATTATCATCCCCACACCTGATTTTTCATCTAAACGACCATTGATACTCAATGTTTGTAATTGAGGTGCGTCCTGCTGTTCAAACCATTGTTTACGTGCTGTTAATCTTATTTTGGTACAACTTGAAGCTCCCGCCATCGATGGGTGAATCAAATAATAATTGTCGGATAAATAATCTGAATATACCGCAACTCCTTCCTGAGAGAAAGTAAATTGTGCAATAAAAATCAAACCCAAAATGTATAATTTTTTAATATTCATTTCTTATAATTCTTTTATGAATTGGAATATATGGTGATAATAAAACAAAATAGATTCTTCAATATTTATAATTCATAAAGAAAAATGAAAATCGAAAAACGAAACCTTTTATTGGTTTAAAACCTAAGGTACTCTTTTTTATATCGGTCAAATATATAAATTTTTAAGTTACATATCAAATACAACTTAATATATTTATAGCAAATACAAATATAATAACGTTTTTAGTTCCTGTTTTATTGTTTGTATTTCAATCTGAAAAACCATCAGAATCATTTATTAAATTGACATCAATATTTAATGATTTTATTTACCTTTACAACTCCTAATTTCAAAGGAATTAATTAGCATAAATAAAATGAAAATAGCAATAAAAAGCACTCAAAACCCTACAATTTTAAAATTTGAATTTCCCGATTTTATAACTCAAAACGAGAACTTTGAGTTTAAAAATATCGATGAAGCAAAAGCTTCACCATTGGCGCAACAATTGTTTTATTTGCCATTTGTGAAAACAGTTTACATTTCAGGAAATTTCATTGCTATTGAAAGATATTCTATCGTAGAATGGGAAGATGTTCAAGATGCAGTTGCCGAACAAATCGAAGAATTTGTAAATAATGGGGGTGTAATCATCAAAGCTGACGAAAACAAACTTAAAAAACAACCCATAACCGTTTATGGCGAAACAACTCCAAATCCTGCAACTCTTAAATTTGTTGTAAGTAGAATGTTAACAAAAAACGGAGTGGAATTTAAAAATATTGACGAAACTAAACCGTCTCCTTTAGCGAAAGAACTTTTCAATTTTCCCTATGTTAAAGAAGTTTATATCGATGAAAATTATATTTCGGTAACCAAATATGAAGTCAATGATTGGAACCAAATTACTCTAGAATTGCGTTCTTTTATTAAACTTTTCATTGAAAATGGCGGTACTGTTTTAGATGAATCTTTAATCGAAAATACAGAAAAACTAGAGAAGCAACAAATTAGCAATTTTGATAATTTAGACACGACATCCCAACAAATTATAAATATTTTAGAGGAATATGTGAAGCCTGCTGTAGCCGCAGATGGTGGAAATATCCTTTTTGATTCCTATGATGAAACCGAAAAAAGAGTAAAAGTGGTACTTCAAGGTGCTTGCAACGGCTGCCCTTCGTCAACATTTACTCTAAAAAGCGGAATTGAAAACATGTTGAAAGACATGCTAAATGATGAAAATATTAAAGTGGAAGCTATCAACGGATAATTCTTAAATTAAAAAACATTATTTTTTTTTAGGAGCTATTTCCAGCTGTACGCTACAATCCACGCCCAAAAGCGTGGGATTTCCACTGCCATCTGGGCTAAAAAACGTTACCATGAACCAATTAATTTCAGAGACCAGTCCCTACCTTTTGCAACATGCAAATAATCCGGTGCATTGGAAAGCATGGAACAAAGATTCTTTAGCACAAGCTCAAAAAAACAACAAACTAATCGTTATAAGTATTGGCTACTCTGCTTGCCATTGGTGCCATGTAATGGAACATGAAAGCTTTGAAGATAATGACGTGGCGGAAACTATGAATCGGCATTTTATCAATATCAAAGTGGATCGAGAAGAACGCCCCGATGTAGATGCTATTTACATGAAAGCAATTCAAATAATGACTGGTCGCGGCGGTTGGCCACTAAATGTGGTTACACTTCCCGATGGCAGACCAGTTTGGGGAGGAACCTATTTCCGAAAAGAAGAATGGATTTCTACACTTGAAAAATTGCAATACATTTACGAGTCAAGCCCTGAAAAAATGATTGAATATGGCGAAAAATTACAACTTGGCATAAATAGTTTGAATTTTTCAAACACTGAAACAACTTCAGATGAATTGAACCAAAATTGTATTGAACCTCTAATTGAAAAATGGCAAAAAAGTTTCGATTTAGATTTTGGAGGTATGGCTCGCGCACCCAAATTTATGATGCCAAACAATTACAAATTTTTAATGCGTTATGGGCATCAAAAAAACAATCATGATATTCTAGATTTTGTAAATTTAACATTGACAAAAATGGCATTTGGCGGATTGTTTGACGCTGTTGACGGCGGTTTTTCTCGCTATTCAGTAGATTTAAAATGGCATGTTCCCCATTTTGAAAAAATGCTTTACGACAATGGTCAACTCGTTTCTTTATATTCAGATGCCTATAAATTAACCGAAAATCCGTTGTACAAAGAAGTCATTGAAAAAACACTTCAGTTCGTTTCTAGAGAATTAGTAAATACTGAAAACGGATTCTATTGCGCGCTCGACGCTGATAGTTTGGACAGCGATGGGCATTTAGAAGAAGGCGCATTTTATGTATGGAATAAATCCGATTTAGAAAAAATCATAAAAGAAGATTTACCTTTATTTAGTCAGGTTTTTAATATCAACGAATTTGGTTATTGGGAAAATAACAATTACGTTTTAATTCAAAATCAAGAATTAGAAACAATTGCAAAAACAAATAATTTAGAACTTTCTGATTTAAAAACTAAGAAAGAAAATTGGGAAAAATTGCTTTTTATTGAAAGAGAAAAAAGGAGTAAACCAAGGTTAGACGACAAGTCATTGACTTCCTGGAATGCTTTAATGTTAAAGGGATTTGTTGATGCCTATAAAGCATTGGGAAACGAAAATTATTTGGAAATCGCATTAAAAAACGCCCATTTTATTATTGATAAATTGTGGACTCCTGAAGGAAATTTATTGCACAATTACAAAAATGGAACGGCAACAATAAATGGCTATTTAGAAGATTACAGTTTTGTAATTGATGCCTTTATTTCACTTTATGAAGTTACCATAGATGAAAAATGGCTTCACCATTCCAAGCAATTAACCGATTATTGCTTCGATAATTTTTATGATGAAGCGACACATTTTTTCTCCTTTACATCAAAAAAAGATGATCCATTAATTGCCAGTCATTTTGAAACGGAAGACAATGTAATTCCTGCTTCAAATTCGGTTATGGCTAATAATTTGTTTCTACTTAGCCTCTATTTTCAAAATCCGTATTACGAGTCTATTTGCATGAAAATGCTCAAAAAAATAATTCCAAATATTGATTTTCCGTCAGCCTATTCCAACTGGCTTAATCTTCTATTGAACTATTCTGAACAACAAAAAGAATTGGGTATTTGTGGTGAAAACGCAATGGAATATCTATCGAAAATAAATCGGGAATACCATCCTAATTTACTGCTTGCTGCTGCAAATAAAAATTCGGAATTGCCATTTCTAAAAGACCGATTTGTTGAAAATGAAATGCTGTTTTATGTTTGCCAAAACCAAACTTGTCAGCTTCCAACCTCAAATTTTGATGAAGTAAAAAAAATGATTTAATTATTTTTTTGAAACCGTAGCCATGAAATCCTTTAGGTAATAAGGCTCAAAATAGGCTACATCTTCCAACTTGTTTTCTTGGAATTTTTTATAACTCAATTCACTCATTTCATTTGCCGAAGGATAAATAATTTCCTCGTGAAAAATAAAATTAGATTTGGTTAAAACAGTTTTAGCTTTTTCAGCACAATCACCAACAAAATGAATTGTTTCAGAAATTTCTTCAAATGAATTTTCAGTAAGTATTTCAGCTTGAACTTCTCTGATTTTTTCCGATTTAGAATTGAAAATCGCAGAATAAACCTCCATTCTTCTCGCATCAATCATTGGGATAATTACTCCTTCAGAAATTGATAATTTCGAAGCTAAAACCTGCAAAGTATCTACCGCAATTAACGGTAAATCCAATGCAAAACAAAGTCCTTTTGCTGCAGAAACGCCTATTCTTAAACCAGTGTAAGATCCTGGTCCTTGACTAACTGCAATTGCAGATAAATCTTTAAAAGTAATATTTGATTCTTTAAGGCATTCCTCAATAAATACATGCAATTTTTCAGCGTGAGAGTAGCCTGCTTCTGCCATTTCCTTGAACAAAATAGTTTGTCCATTTTGAGAAATTGATACAGAACAGTTTTTGGTTGCCGTTTCTAAATTTAGAATGTAAGTCACTCGATGCTATTGAAAGTTATTTCTTTTCTGGTTTATCAATTCCAGAACTCACCACGACTCTATCTCCTGAATTCAGGTCTTTTGTTACAGTAGTATAAGGGCCTACAATTACCACATCGCCTTTTTTAAGTCCAGAAAGTACTTCAATATTGGTATCGTCTTGAATTCCTGTTTTGATGATTCTAATTTTAGCTTTATCACCCACTTTTAAGAACACACACTCGAATTTTTTATCACTTTTTGGAGCAATTTTATTGTCTTTATCCTTGGTATCTTCAACAACAATTTTTGAAGTTGCTGTAGTATCCGATTTAACCACAATTGAACTAATTGGCACACCAATAACATTAACTTTTCTAGTTGTAATAATATCAACAGTAGCTGTCATTCCTGGTCTAAATGGAGAATACGACAATGGTTTTCCTTCTAATAAATCCAAATAAGATTCTTTCAAAATTCTAATTTTAACTTTGAAATTTGTTACTTGATCGGCAGTTAAAGCTGTACTCGCAGAATTTGAAATACTAGTTACTACTCCTTTGAATTCTTTTTTCAAATAGGCATCCACTTCTACTTTGGCTGTATCACCAACATTAATTTTTACAATGTCATTCTCATTTACATCAACTTCAACTTCCATATTGTTCAAATTGGCAACGCGAAGAATTTCAGTTCCAGTCATTTGTTGGGTTCCTAAAACGCGTTCTCCTAATTCAACATTTAACATTGAAATAGTTCCGTCTGCAGGAGCATAAATTGTAGTTCTACCCAAGTTATCTTTGGCTTCGCTTACAGTTGCAGAAGCGCTTTGTACATTATAATAAGCTGATTCCTTAGAAGCTTTTGCCACTTCAAAAGAGGCAATAGCTTTGTCCCACTCCGATTTTGAAATTATTCCTTTATCATATAAAGTTTTGCTTCTATCATAGTTGGATTTAGCTTCTTTAAAAGAGGCATCCGCTTGACTCAACCCAGCTTTTGTCCCAGATAAATTCGAAACAGTACGTTGGTAACCAGAAGTATATAAATCAGGATTTATTTTTACTAATAAATCTCCTTTTTTAACCACTTGCCCTTCTTTAACAGGTAAAGCAATAATTTCACCAGATACTTCTGACGATATTTTTACTTCAATTTCCGGCTGAATTTTACCAGTTGCTGAAACAGTTTCTACAACTGTAATTTCATTTACCGTGGCTATTTCAACTTCGGTTCCTTTATCTTTTTTACCAATAACTCCAGTTTTAGAAAGTAGTATTAAAACGGCGATTAGTGCAACTGCTGAACCTAATAAAATATAAATTGTTTTCTTTGACATGATGGTATTATTTTTTAATTATTGGAATTCCAAAATAGAATTCAATTACTTTAACTCTGAATATATAATCGTATTTTGTACGAACTACTTCTGATTGTGCATTAACAAATAGCGATTGAGATTGATTTAAATCGAATGCGTTTAACATTCCTACAGCAAATTTTTCTTTTGCATAATTATAAGCTTCTTGTCTTGCTTCTAAAGTTATAATTGCTGATTCATAGGCTTTCATAGCACCTTTAGCATCTGTAAAAGCAGTGTAAATATTTCTCTCCAAATCTAATTCTTGTTGGCTAAACGCAATTTTAGAACGGTCCAAAGCTACTTTAGATCTCTCTACATTATTCTTAGTTGCAAAACCATTAAGTACTGGAATATTCATTTGAAATCCAAAAGAGTGCCCTTTGTTTAAATCAAATTGTCTTAAAACCGTAAAAGGAGGTTGAAAACTTGGATTTCCAGCGGGATCAAAAACAAGTCTATCAGAATAGGCTGCCCTTGTACTCAAGCTATAAAACCCTTGAATAGAGGGTTGATAAGCCCCTTTTGCAATTTTTACATCGCGCTCAGCAATTTCTAAATTGGTTTTAGCGATTTTCAATTCTACGCGTTCTTCCTTTGCTTTTGCAAAAATTGCAGCTGGAGTTTGAAGTAAGGTAGCGCTTTCAGAAACTGGATAATCAGCATCAACAATATCAAAATCTTTAAAATTCTCCAATTGTAATAATTGGGCCAGACTTAATTTAGAAATTAAAAGTGCATTTTGAGCGTTTACAATCGCTTGGTTATTTGAGGCAACAGTCGCTTTAATATCCAATAAATCTCCTCGTGGCACTACTCCGGCGTTCACTAACTCTTGCGAACGTTGCAATTGTTTTTCATTATTGGCTAATTGTTCCTTTTGAACTTTAAGATTTTCCTTATTAAATAATATTTGTAAAAAAGCGTTGGCGATATTTAAAGAAATATCGTCTTTCATTTTTGAAAGCTGGTATTTAGTTGCTATTATTGATAGGTTTGCTCTTCGTAAACGGTTTTGATTTTGCATTCCGTTATAAACATCAATATTAGAATTTAATCCAGCTGCGGTAAATTGTGTGGTTTGGTTTTCTAATAAACCTGTGGTTATGTTTTGGTTCAAACCTATATTCCAAGAATGCGAACCATTGATATTTAGCGAAGGTAAGAAGCCACCAATAGCAGAAGATTTCTCTATTGCAGCCGATTTTGCATCTAATTCCGATTGTTTAATTGAAATGTTATTTTTGATGGCATAGTCAACACATTCTTCCAGAGTCCATTTTTTAGTTTGTGCTTGAGAAAGCACACTTAAAAAAAGCAAGGTTAAAAATGTGATTTTACTAATAATTGTTTGTTTCATATGATACTAATTTCTAAATCGATTGATACAACTGCAAAATTAACTTTTTTTAGCAATTTATACTAAATTTAACTTAATCTTATTAGACGACTTATATGAATTTATGTTACCGGGATTTAGTATTTGAGGAAAATAAAAATTATTTTTGCACTTTAATTAAATACTATAATCCTTTTGAGAACAATTTCGAAAATCAGTCTTCTTATTGTGCTAACTCTTTTTTACAGTTGCGCTACTACTTCAAAAATTACTGCTTTAAAACCTGAACCGGACGATGCTTTGCCATTAGTTTACGACAATACGCCTTCATTTATAAGTATTCCAATTGATATTAAACTGAAAGATATTGAAAATCAGACTAATAAATTAATGAATGGTTTGATTTATGAAGACACCAAAATTGAAGATGACGATATTCAAATATCGATTTGGAAGTTTGCTCCCATTTCTATTACCAATTTAGACGGAAAGATTAAAACTGTTTTACCTTTAAAAGCGGCCATTAAATACCGAATTGGTACTGACAAATTAGGAATTGCATTGTACAGCACTCAAGAATTTAATTTAAACGGAAATATCACTTTATTAAGTGACGTGAAATTATCCAATTGGAAGTTGAGCACCAAAACGGAGTTTAAATCTTTGGATTGGAATGAAAGTCCAACGACTGTAGTTATGGGAAAATCGATACCAATTACTTATGTAATTAATCCCACGATAAAATTATTTAAATCGAAAATTGAGAGAACCATCGACGAAGCTATTGAAAGTTCCATGGATTTTAAACCAAATGTGCTTGATGCCTTACAGAAAATATGTACTCCATTTCAATTGAATGAAGCATTTGAGAGTTGGTTGCGAATTGTTCCAATAGAATTGTACGCCACAGACGCTCGATTTGTAAAAGACAATATTTCGTTGGCAATGGGATTGAAATGCAATATGGAAACGTTAATTGGGCAAAAGCCATTGACTAAATATGACAAAAACAAAATAGTTTTAAAATCGGTTACTCAAATGCCAGATAATATATCGGCAAATATTGTTGCCGTTTCTAGTTATCAAGATGCCTCAAAAATAATCACTAAGAATTTTGCCGGACAAGAATACGGCTCAGGAAGTAAAAAAGTAACGGTTCAAAATGTAGCTGTTTGGCACAAAAACGGTAAAATGGTGATTGCTTTAGATATGTTGGGTTCTATTAATGGAACGATTTATTTAGCCGGAGTTCCAAAATATAATGAAACCACAAAAGAAATCTATTTTGACGAATTGGATTATGTGTTGGATACTAAAAGTAAATTGATGAAGACTGCAAATTGGTTGGCTCAAGGGTTGATATTGAAAAAAATTCAAGCGAGTTGCCGTTACTCAATTCAATCCAATTTAGAGGACGGGAAGAAAAGCATGATGGCTTATTTAAAGAATTATTCTCCAATGCCAGGAATTGTTATTAATGGAAAAATTGATGCTATTGAATTTCAAAAAATACAATTGACCAACAAAGCAATTATTGCGTTTGTAAAAGTGAATGGAAATGTGAAAGTTGCTGTTGATGGTTTGAAGTAGGTTTTTAAACCTGACAGGTTTTTAAAACGGGTCAGGAGTATTTAACCAAATTGACAAATAACCAAATCAACTAATTCCTAGCCCCGATTGCAATTGAAATCCCACGCTTTTTTGCGTGGATTGAAATGGAAAGCGGGAATTGCATTTCCTGAAACAGACGGACAATTCGCTTCTAAAAAAACTACTTGATTTTCTTTTTGTACATTTTATAGACTGCAAAAAAGGCCAATCCTATCAAGATATATGGGAAAACCATTAGGTAGACGATTCCGTCGTTAATTCCTTTGGCTTTGGCGGTGTTTCCTTCACTTTCTAGAGCCGCTCTACACATGGCGCATTGAGCATTTGCAGTGATGGAGTAGAAAAAAGACAATAGGAAAAGGAGAGCAGAAGTATTGAAATTCCTGCGACTTTTGACATTCAACTTTTGACTTTCGCCTTTAATTAGCATAATAAGGAGAGATCATTAGGTAAACCAAAACTCCTGTTACTGCAACGTAAAGCCAGATTGGAAAGGTGATTTTTGCAATTTTTTTATGCTTATCGAATTTTTCAGCTAAGGCGCGAACATACGTTATTAAAACTAGTGGAATTGTTGCAATTGAAAGCGTGATGTGAGAAATTAATATGAAAAAATAAACATATTTTAAAGCTCCTGTTCCGCCGTATGGAGTTGAATCGGTGGTCATGTGATAAACGATATAAAGCACTAGGAATACTAGTGAGCAGCCAATTGCAATTTTCATAAGTAACTCATGTAACTTGCGATTACCGTTTTTGATTGCCATTACAGCAGAAACTAATAAAACAGCCGTAATTCCGTTTATAGTTGCGTAGATTGGAGGTAATATTGGCATTGGAGAAACGTTAAAACCTAAATCTTTAAGTTTCACTTTGAATAATACTGCTACTGCAACAGGAATTATTATTGATAAAGCGATAATCCAGTTATTGTATTTTTTTTCGATGTTATTCGTTTCCATAATTATTCTTTTAATAAAATTGCTATGTCTTGTTGTAGGGTTCTAACTCCTTCTTTTTCAATTCCATCATAGTAAAGAATTGGATTTCCAAAGTTGTCTTTTCGGCAACGAATATCGCCATTTTTATCTATTAATGCAAATAATCCTGAATGTTCGAAACCGCCATTTACTTTTGAATTTTGACCAACATAAACATTGAAACCTTTATTTGCTAGGTCAAAAATTTTAGTTTTATCGCCTGAAAGAAAATGCCAATTTGACGATTTTACTCCTAATTTTTGTGCGTGTTCTTTCAGAACTTGAGGAGTATCATTTTCAGGATTTATGGTAATAGATACGATTCCAAAATTAGGATTCCCGAAAAATGCGTTTTGAATAGTCAACATATTCAAATTCATTTTAGGACAAATGGTTGGGCATGTGGTAAAGAAAAATTCTAATACATATACTTTCCCAGCATAATCTTTATTGGAAATTAGTTTATTGTTTTGATCGGTAAGTTCAAATTTTGGAGCTGGACCGATGGTCATTAATTTTGAATTTCCTTCTGAGGAATGATTGGAAACGTTGTCCAAACGATCGCCTTTAACTACTTCTCCGTTTTTTACTCTATCTACTATTTTAGGGCCAACAATTATTCCAAAAACTAAAATAACCAGAGAAATCCCTATATATGAATAATTTTTTTTCATTTTTAAATTAGATTTTTCGTGTCGCGTTTTTATTTTTTTTCAATGCGGCTCTGTATTCGTACAAAATAATTTTGAAGTCGTCCAACATAATATTTCCTAATTCAGCTGGTGATGAAGTATCGTAACCTTCTTTGTATTCGCTTTTTTTCTTTCGTCCACGAAGGTTTCTATTTTTATCAACTATAAAAACATTCGAAGTTCCAAAGTCGGCATTTAGTTTGTTTTGCAATTTCATTTGATTGTAAAATCCTTGAATTTGATCGGTTGAAGCAAACACAAATTGCCACTCAGAGACATCAGTAAACTTTGAAAATTGCTCCACAATATACTTAGCATCTTTTTCTGTTCCTAATGGGCATACAACCACAAATTGCAGGTCTTTGAACGCATGATACTGTTGGTAAATTTTCTGATTAAGATTGAAATAATTTCCTCTGTTTTTCAATAAATCAGTTCCTGAAAAACTAAGAATAGTAATTTTATTGTTGAGGGTGATTTTCTTTCCGTTCAATGAATTCCAATTTCCTAAATCAGAAATTTTCGGGGTAACTGTTGGAAGTGTTGTAAAACTATTTACACCTGAAGCAAAAAACAAGTAAGCTACAATAGGTAGAATAAACAATACAAATAGAACTATATTTTTTTTCATTCTTTCTTTGAGATAATTTATGCAAAAATAAAAAAAGGTACGCAATGCGTACCCTTTTTATGAATTAATATCTTGTTAAAAATTCCATTTGATGGTAGAATTTTTGAAAACTTCAAAAATATAATCTGCTTCTGTCAATAAAATAAACAAAAGGTAGATTACTAAGAAAATAACAGGAACTACAACTACATTTCTAAGTATTGCTTTTTCACCTTCCATGTGCATAAATGCCCATACGATATAATAAGCTTTAAAAATAGTTAGGATATAGAAAATCCAATTTAACAAATTCATTCCTAGAAAATGAGTCAAGTGTAATGATTCTGGCTTTATAATCCCTAAGAATACTTCTACAGTAGTTACCACTGATAACAAACCGAAAACAAACCAAATTCTTTTTGTGTTAGAAACGTGAACGTCTGACATAATATAAGTTTTGAAAAATTAAACTAGATAGAAAACTGTAAATACGAATACCCAAACTAGATCGACAAAGTGCCAATAAAGTCCTACTTTTTCTACCATTTCATAGCTTCTTCTTTTCTCATAAGTCCCTAGAAGAACGTTAAAGAAAATAATGATATTGATAACTACTCCTGAAAATACGTGGAAACCGTGGAAACCTGTTATAAAGAAAAAGAAATCGGCAAATAATTTACTTCCGTATTCGTTTCTTATAAGGTTTGCTCCTTCAACAACTAGTACTGCGCTTTGTAATCTGTGTTCAGATTCTGCTCTTGTAAGAATTGTTTTTTGTTTTATTTTATTTAAAGCAGGGTTATTTTTTGGATCCGCTTTTGAAGCTGCATTGTCTTCATAAATAACCTCAGTTCTTATTAATAATTCTGGATGTGCTTTGAAACCTTCTTGAACCTCAGCAACAGTATAAGTGGGTAATGAACCTTCGTCCATAAACCATTTTCCTTTGTTTCTTGTTAGTTGCTCTCTTTCTTTTGGATGAGAAACAACAAAATCAGATAATTTTACTCTTTTCCCAGTATTGTCAACAAACTGTAGTAAGCTTCCTCCTTTAGTTTCGATAGCTCCGTATTCACCACCAATAAAGTTAGACCATTCCCAAGCTTGTGATCCTACGAATATTAAACCTCCGATAATGGTTAGAAACATGTAAAAAGTAACTTTTGCTTTGTTCATTTGATGTCCTGCATCCACGGCTAAAACCATTGTTACAGATGAACCAATTAAAATAAAAGTCATTAAAGCTACATAATACATTGGCGCTGAAACACCGTGTAAAAACGGAAAGTGTGTAAACACCTCATCGGCTAAAGGCCAAGTTTCGATAAATTTAAATCTAGAAAAACCATAAGCAGCTAAAAAACCAGAGAATGTTAAGGCATCTGATACGATAAAAAACCACATCATTAATTTACCATAACTTGCTCCCATTGGCTCATTTCCGCCACCCCAATTATTTTCTTCACTATTTGCAGTAGTAACTGTCGATCCCATATTAGTTATTCATTAAAAAGTTCCCAAATTTAAGCATTTTTCTTATTTAAAGAAATATAAAAACAAAAACAAATATACCCATAGGAAATCTAGAAAGTGCCAATACATTGCACCGAGCTCAATACCAAGGGTTTGTGTTGAATTGTATTTTTGTTTAAAATGATTATAAATTATAATTAAAAGCGAAATTAGCCCTCCAGCAAGGTGAGCAAGGTGCACTATTGTTACAATATATAGAAAAGTGGTAGTTATAGAACTCGCACTTCCTGTAAAAAAATAACCGCTATCTACAATTTGACGAAAACCTACAAACTGGAGAATTACGAATACAATTCCGAGTGCAAAAGTAGCTAAAAGAAATGAAGTTGTAGCACTTCTTTTATCTTTTTGTATTGCTTTTTTTGCTAAATGAAATGTCACACTACAACCTAGTATTGCTGCAGTACTAAAATAAAATGCGCTTGGTAATTGAAAGTCTTTTACCCAATCTACCCTAGATTTACTAACAACAAATGCGCTTGTTAATCCGGCAAACATCATAAACATACTTACCATAGCAAACAACAAAATCAATTTATATGATCTTGCGTTTCTTTCTTTAATTTCATTGCTTGAACTATCCATAATTATCGTAAAAATTTATCTAAAATATAAACCAATTGTAATAATGTAATATATGAAACACTAACTAACATTAGTGTTCTAGCTGATTTTGCAGTTCTTGTTTGGTATAATTTAACAGCATAGAACAACATCCAAAGTCCTAACAGAAGTACACCAACTGCAGTGATTTTTGTAATAAAAAATTGTCCTGTATAACCAAGAACTGGCAATAAAGAAGCAATAATTAACCAAAGTGTGTACAATATTATTTGTAGCGCTGTAGAATTATCTTTTTTACCTGAAGGCAACATAAAGAAACCTGCTTTTTCATAATCTTCATATAAAAACCAACCTATAGCCCAAAAATGTGGGAACTGCCAAAAGAATTGTATTAAAAATAATGTTCCAGCTTCTATTCCAAAATTTCCTGTTGCTGCAACCCAGCCTAACATAAATGGAATTGCTCCCGGAAAAGCACCCACAAAAACAGCTAATGGAGTAATGGTTTTTAATGGAGTATAGACACAAGTGTAAATAAATATTGAAATGGCGCCAAACATTGCCGTTTTTTCGTTGATGGTATATAAGAGTACAATACCGATTATAGTTAATAAAAAAGCTATCGTTAATGCGGCATTTGGAGTCATCCTTTTAGAAGGAACAGGACGATTTTTGGTACGATCCATTAAAAGGTCAAGTTCTTTTTCAATTACTTGATTGAATGCGTTTGAAGCGCCTACCATGCAATATCCACCAATTGTAAGTTTCAATAAAACCATCCAATTTAACGAGTGAATATTTGAAATCCCTAACATAAACCCAGCTATAGATGAAAAAACAACACTTACGGCCAATCTGGCTTTCGTGATTTCTAGAAAATCAGTATAAATAGATTTAAAGGAAAGATTGTTTGTTGTAGCGTTCAAAGCTGATTTGTTGGTTTTAAAACTGGTGCAAAGATACTTTAAAAAATAGCATTTCACAAAAGGAAAACTATATAAAAAAATGCTAAAATTATATTTTAATTTAAGTATAGAAATCAATAAGAAACCGAATCAGATTCTCCGCTTGAAATAAGTTTTGCTGCAGAAGTTCCAATTCTTTTCACTCCTAAACGGATAAAATTTATAGCTTCTTTATGATTTCTTACTCCACCCGCCGCCTTTATTGGTAATGGAGAAGCGTTTTCAAGCATCATTATTATTGATGGAAGAGTTGCGCCGTTTGGCAAATTGTCTTTGGTTTTGTAAAAACCTGTTGATGATTTCACAAAAACATTCGGGTAAACGTCTTCTTTGAAATTGGAAATAACAACATTTTTTATCAATGTAGAAAGCTGAATTATTTGTTGGTTGTTTAATGCTGCAACTTCAATAATCCATTTGATAACTTTATTGTTTTGGGTTGCAAATTCAGTGCATTTTAGAATTTCTTCTTTTACAAGAAGTAGATTTCCTATTTTAAAAGCTTCGTAATTACAAACAAAATCCAAATCATCTGCTCCGTCAATAATGGCTTGGTTTGCTTCTTTAATTTTTTTTGTGTAGTTGGAATTTCCTTTTGGAAAATCGATAACAGTTCCAATATTGACTTTTGAATTTTGAGCGGAAATCATTTTCTTGGCTAGTGATACCATTTCCGGTCGGATCATAACGAGTTTGAATTTCTCATCAATTGCTTCTTGAATACAATTTACGATCAGTTTCTTATTTTCAATCTCACTAATTCCAGCTTGTTCAGCGGTTTTTAAGTAGGTAGAATCCAAAAATGATTTAATATCCATAGCTTCAAAAATATAAGTATGAATTAGATTTTGCTCTTATTTCTAAAGTATTGAAATAATAGCAACGTTATTAAAGCTGAAAAAGCTCCTGAAACATTTGAAATTACATCTAATACATCTCCTTTTCTAGAAGTGGTAAAAGCTTGTTGAGAAAACTCTATTACAATTCCGAAGACCATTGATACAAAAAACAAAATTACAGGAGCCTTATAGTTGGCTATTTTAGTATTTGAATTTATATACAAATACCAAAGAATTATAAATCCAAAGTGAAATGCAAAATGCACTATTTTATCAAGGTTGTTAATTTCTATTTTTGGCAAGTCTCTTGCAGGTTCTAAACATAGAAGCAATATTGAACAAGTCCAAATTAACGCAGCTGATAAATAGAGGTTTTTATGCACCTATTAGTGCTTTATAATCATCGCTTGATAATAAATCATCCATTTCTGAAGCATCAGAATATTTAACTTTTACCATCCATCCTTTTCCATAAGGATCACCATTTACTGTGTCTGGACTAGACTCTAAATCATCATTAAATTCGATAATTTCACCTGATAATGGCAAGAATAAATCTGAAACCGTTTTCACCGCTTCAACCGTTCCAAAAACTTCGTCTTTGGCTAAGGTTTGATCTAAAGTTTCTACTTCTACGTATACAATATCGCCCAATTCTTTTTGAGCAAAATCAGTGATTCCCACTGTTGCAATTTCACCATCAATACTAACCCATTCGTGGTCTTTTGTGTACTTTAAATTTGAAGGAATATTCATTTTCTAAAATTATTATTTATAATTAGTTTTTTACAAAGGTATTATTTACAATTATATTATCAATTAATTTCCGAAATTATATCTGAGTGTAAATCCTGCTCGAATATTTGTCATAGGAAAAGAAGTTGAAACCACTGCTTTTGAGAAAGTATGATCGTAATAAAAAATAGTAGTTAAATTTTTGCTTAAAGAATAATCTGCTGTTATTCTCGCCGACCAAAGATTTTGTCCTCCAGCCAATTGATTGTTGTTATAATCTAGATAACGAACAATGGTTTGGTTGTTTCTATAAGAGAAATCTCCTTTAATATTAATATCTCCCTTTAGCACTCCTTGAGCATTATCGGCAAATTTTGATGAAATAGCAACATCTTTAAATCGATAACCCATTCCAACTACATATTCTACTCCACTAACTTCGGTTAATAAATTATTGTCAAAACTCATTGACAGTGCTCGATCTTTTTTCATTTCGGCAAGAAACTTCATTGAGTTTTTAAGTTCAAAATCTATTCTCACTAATGGATTAAATTGTTCCACAAGATTTACATTTGCAATGATGGTCTTGGTTAAGAAATTTCCACCCTTGTCAAATCCATTTGGATTGATGTTGTAATCTAGGTTTGATCTAAATGAGTTTATTGTATAGGAAGCTCTGTAACTATGTTGAACGGAGAATCTTTTAAAGTTCTCTTTGAAAAATTCATATCGCATTAAACCATTGTATTTTGCTGTCCAGTTAGGAATTGGGAAATCTCTAAATGCTGATAAAGAAATCCCTTTAGCCGACTCACCTATTTTATCACCTATTGCGCCAGTATAAGCTGCAAGGAAGGAAGGAAGCAAAACTGCTTGACTATTTTTACCAAACCCTACAGGATAACCCTCTGCGTCCAAAGGAAAAGCAGTAGAGTTATAATATTGCTCTGCTAATCTATTGGCGATGATAATTCTATTTCCTCTGAAATCATCAAATGCCGATGACTGATTGATATCGCTATTTCTAAATGCTGTTTTAATCATTATAGTTGAAATAGCAAAGTTACCAGTATTATATGGAGATCGAGAATTGTACTGCCCTGCCGAAACATCAAATTGCTCTGAAAAATTATCAGCATAAGTTCTGTCAGCGATTAAATCAACTTTAAAATCTGGGAACAAATCTACATTGGCAGTTATGTTTAATGCTTTATTAGTTACTTGTGTAAAATTCTGATTGAATTCTGGATAATTAGTCAACCAACCATTTTTAGCAGCTTCATATCTCACATCGTCTTGTGATCCAAAAACAAATCCTAACGTAGGTTTTGAAGTGCCTAAAAATCCTAATCCTGGAAGATACCCTGGTAATGCTGTTCCTTTATTTTCAGTATAATTAATTTGAATGTTTTTTACACTTGTCAAAAGCCCTCTAAGTCCCGTAATGAATAAATTATCGTCAGAAACATTTTGTTGCGCCTGGTTATTTACTACTTTTTGACCAGGAAGCGGCGCTTTATTTGGAGCTTGCTGAGTCGGTTTTTTTGTGTTTTTCGACAAACCAATGTATCTGTAAAACGATTCCATATTAAACGACGTATTCAGTTTCTGAGCAGCTGAATTTTGAATAGTGTTTCCTAAATTATAAATCGTTCCATCATTTGCTTCTATTGATGATAATGCCGCAGATGATTTCAGCCAGCTGTAATTTCCTGTATAAGAATAGGTAGACTTAATAAAACTGAAAATTGGAATTTTATTTATTGGCAACTCATAATTCATAGTCAATTGTTGCGTGTGTTGATTTGGGTCACCAACATCCAAATAGTTATCCCAAATAGTCACGCTGTTATCTGGCATATTATTGTCATTTATATAATTTCTAACAATGTTATTTGACGATGCAGTGAAGTTGAATTTTAGTGCTTTTGTCAAATTATAATTGAAACCATATTGGTAATTAAATAAGAAATTTCTTCTGTACAATGGGTCCAATCCAATTCCTGCCACCTCAACTTGACGAAACTCTTGACGATTGTATTGTCTAATGATATTCGTACTAAATGAAATATTTGAAGGTAGATAGTTAAAATTAAAATCACTCAACATCTTCCAATAATCACTTTTTTTGAAAAGTTTTGTTTTCTTGAATGGCTCTACTGGCTTTGGTTGAAATGTATAAGCGTAATCAACAGTTGTGTTTACCTGTTTGTCTTGGAAGCTTTCAATGTCAAAATTATGGCGAAGAACTTCATTATAAGAATAGGATAAAGTTAAATTTTCGGGGTCGTAAATATGAGGTTTTTGTTTTTCGCCTCTTTCTTTTTTAACACCAATAAAGTTGATACTTCTCCTTTTTGTATAATCAATAGCTCTATTTCTTATGTTGTCTCTTTCGGCTTGATTCGAAGTTACGTCTAATAGCTGTTGCAAACGTATATCTTGATTAAACGGGTCGTATTCTGGGGTAATAGTTTCCTCGCCAACTGAATAATTAAATGGCAAATTGATACCCCACTTTTTAGGTAATAGTTTACCAATACTTAAATTCGTAACAATATTATATTGGAATAAATCTTCGCGACTTCTTTCATTCGGACCTTGCTCTAATGCTCCAAAACCGATAGTGCTTTTCTTACTAGATGCAGAAATTGTAGCTAAATCAGCTAAATTGGTATCTAAGTTGACTACCGCTGCCATTCCGCCCTTGTTATCCATTTCAGCCAATCTAAGTTCGTTGAACCAAACTTCGCCTCGAATGCTACTAGCACTTGTCGCTTTATTTTTTACACCTACCATTAAGGTTCTTACTAATCCAAAATTAGGATTCCCACGAATTCCAAGTCTTAATTTACCCCTACTTGTATTTGAGGCTAATGAAGGGTCTAAAACGTCGTCGTCAATAAATCGAATTCCGTTGATATCTTCTGCAGGAGCATTTCCTCCCAATGCTAATACTTTCAGCTGGGTTAGTAAGTCCAACGATAAGTTGATTTCGTTCAATTCAGGCCAAACTTCTGATGGTGAAGAAGCACCTTCAGGAGTTACTTTCAATGGAATTTCGACTTGATAAAAGTTTTGGGTAAAGTCATTTCCAAATCTAATAAACCCAACCATTTGATCATTTTGAAGTGGCGTTGGGTCAGATGGTGATGGAAGTGCTTCAGCATGTAAAAACATTTTCAGTTTATTGAACTGACGCATGTCTACACTTACATTCTTGAAAACCGCTCTTGAATCGCCGGCTTGCAAACCATCGCCACCAATTCTCATTGCTAAAGCTTGCTCATTTTGATTAATTACAGAGTTGTTATTGTACAATTGCTCTCTTACAACTCCTGGAGGTGACACATAACGAATTGGACTTCTATTTCCGTTTTCTTGAATATTAACAGTAAGAACATCTAAATCGGTATTGTCATCAGAAGGGTTTGTATCAGCAGCATCTAGAGTGTTTATGTATCTTCGCCATTCACCACGAACTAAATCTAAAGCGCCAAAACGTACCGTCATTTTATCGTTAAAACCGGTCATAAACATACGCATGTAACCAATTGATCTAAAATCTGAAATTCCTCCAATTGTGTTTTCAGGTAGTGAAATTGGAATTTTAAACTGAATCCATCTTGCACGTGTTGCATTTGCTCCAGCAGGAATATTGGCAGCATCCGTTTCTCTAATATCAGTTACATAGCGATCAACACCAATAGTCATATTTTTATGTAAATCGATGCTATATTCAAAATAAGCATTGATTGTATTCATGGTATTGTCACGATTTATATCTTCAACATCAGGTAACGTTGAAGAACCTCTACTAGCATCGGTTACATCTACAGGGGAGTTTCCTTGAGTACCATTATAATTTTTATATCTTTCTTGAACACTACCTTCGGCAGCAAAGTAATACTCATAATCATCGGCTGAAGGATCTGGATAGCGCGCAAAACTTGCGAATTTTATAGCTTCTTCGTTATTATTTAGTCCGTCCAATCCAATATCTTGGCTTGACCTGTTAGCGGGATTGGTATCAAATGCATAAATCAACGATTGTGACGCAGGGACATTTCCCCAAATTGGCTGCGGAGTTACCAAAACCTGATCCGCACCAAGTCCGTTTTCAAATTGCTTTCTTCCGTCCTTTAATACATCCTCTGATATAGAACCTAGGTTAAAGTAGATTTTTCCGGTATTGGTTATTGAAGCTTCACTTGATAAATTTCCTGGATCATAATAGGGATCTAATAACCAAAATTGCAAATATTCTACATTGCTTTGTTCAAAATTTGTAGAGCTCAAAGATCTCATTATTCCTCCAAAATTACTTTGTGGATTTGGCAGTTGGTTGGTTGCTATAGCGGCAGGATTGTAATTATACGGACCCCTTTCATTTGGATAATAAACTAGATCTAAAGTGTTTACAACCTGTGTTTGTCCAACAGCAATATCGGTAACCGGATAAAGTTCTTCACTGTAAATTCTTCTGGTTGAATTATAAGAAATATCTTGAACTGAAACTCCCGATGGCCTTGAAGCATAGAATGTTGGGTCAATACTATACCAAGATAATTTAGCTCGTTTATAACCATAACTTAAATCTGTAGCTGTAGCATTAAAATCATAACTACTTCTTGCTGACTTTTCAGGAGTAGAGGACAAACTCCATGAAAATGGCGATCGCATATCGATTGAAGTTTGCGAACCTTCAAAGTCATCTACATAAATTGTAGATTCTCCTTGAAATTTATCCGCATCTGGTGTATCTGGTTTTAAAAATGCTACTTCACCTCTGAAAGACAAATTCGAAGTAACGTCGGTATCAACATTTGGCAACTTATTTACTAATCTTGTAAAAAATGGAACTTCAGTAGAGAAATTAGTGTTGAATCCAAAAATAGTATTATTCACAGATTCTTGTCCGTAAGTAGATTTTTGAGTAAAAGGTTTTTCTGATAATTTTAAAAAAGTCCCGCCTATCATAAACTTCTCAGAAATTTTATGCTCTACGTTAAACCCCATGAACCTTCTTGTTTGTTGTCCAAAAACAGCATTGTTTTCCAAAGAAACTTGAATTGGAGTATTTGAAGCTTGAAGTGAAGGGTCTAAAATTTGAACTCTACCCAATTGATAATTTACACTATAGTCAACTCCTTCAACCAATACACGCCCTCCGGCAGTTACTACAACCGACCCTCTTGGAACGTTAAATGCGCCAATTGGAATTCCATCACCTCCTGATGATTTGAACTTTCCTCTTAATTGGAATTTATTTTTCTCACTGTCTTGTAATGCCGTCGCTTGAGTTTGACGGTACATGTTTCGGTAAACATATTTAGTTTGGTTGGCATTATAGTTACCTACGTTATAATCTTCTACATTATTATTTCTTAATTTTTCAAATAAGTGTTTTCCAAATGGCTCTACTGTTGTAAAAATAATTCTACCATTTTGGGTATCTACAGTAAGTCCAGGGATAAAGTCGAAAAAACCATCACCACCCGTTTGTGGGTCATTATTAAAGTTCAATTTATCTAAATTAAATACCTTCAACAGCGGGGTACTTGTTACTAAATCCTGTGGCTGCGGAAGTGGCGGAACAATATTAATATAGTTTAATGGCGAAGGATCTGTGTATAAAATATTGAATCTGAAATCGGCTTGTTGCATTTGAAAAGCCCCAGGAATTTGATAAATATTTTTCATCATCAAGTTCCAAATTGGTGTAGTAACACGTGTGGTAGGATTTTCTACACTCGTTAAATTACTTTTCAGCATTTTTAAAATTAAACTCTGTGTTGAAACAGAAGTTGGCTGAGTTGATCCCGGAGTTGTATTTCCAGTTTCAGTAGCTTGAACACCATCTGTTCCAAATTCACCTACCTGGTAAACTACATCCCCAATTGTGTATTGAAATGCAACAGCTAGAACCTCGTCGTTTGCTAACTTTTGTTGTAACGAAATATATCCTAATTGTGGGTGAAAAGTGAATTCCGAAGAAGTTAATTTTCTTGCATTTTCTAGTTTAGAATAATCTTGACCTTCACTAACCGTTACCCCGTTAAAACCGGAACTTGCCGTTACAATTTCTCGAATATTTCCATTCAATCTTCCGCCATTATCAATTAATGCAGGGTCATATCTGTTGTTTTTATTATCAGCCGGACTATCTGGAGGTGCAATAAAAAAACCGGTTGAAGGATTGGCAACAACAATTTCATTGTTATTAAAACCTGTAATTTGTGACTCCCCTAAATCTTGTAAAGCAACAATATTTCGTAAATTATTATTGGTAGTAGTTACTCTATTTTGTCTATTGGTAATCCATGCCTCGACTCTTGTAATTTGAACTCTACTATTAATAAATGGATAGTTTTTTAACGTCTCGTCGTACTTATTTCTAAAATATTGTGAAAGGAAAAAATGGCGGTCCGCATCATAATCCAATGCAAATAATTCAAACTCTTGAATCGTTCCACCTCCTTGTGAAGTTACCGATTTTGTTTGAGATCTTTGTTCAGAGAAAACTCCTGTAATAGTGGTTTTACCAAATTGAAATTGCGCTTTAACACCAAATAAACTTTGGGCTCCTCTAATTAAAGAAGTATTTAAAGGCATGCTCACGTTTCCAATTTCTATTTTTTGGATAATATCATCTTCATTTGCATTCAAATCAGGGTTGTATTCCAACTTAATTAAATTTTGAAATGCAAACGTGGATTGGGTGTCATAATTGGCGTTTACATTCAATCGAGTTCCCACTTTACCCATTAAACTCATGCTTATTCTTTGATTAAAATCAAATGTCGTGGTGGAACTATTTTGAGTAGAAAATGACGGATTATCTTGTTTTGTATAACGAACTCCTAAATCCATTTCTACCGAACCTGTGGGTTTAACATCGATGGTATTTCCTCCGAATATGGTTTCAAAAAAACTATTATTTACATAATATTTTGGTAATAAATCTTTTTTCGCATCTTCTGTACCCTTCTTAACGCCGTCAATTGCGTCTAATTTTTTCTTGTAATAATTTCGAATGGATTCTTTCAAAACCATTGCTTCGTATTCTTTCGGAGTAAGAAATTTTGGGTAATTTATGGAATAACCAGCTATTGTACTTGTGAATACATAGCGATCTGTTTTTGGGTCATAAACATATAAATTAACAACACTTGGAGGATTGCTTATGCCAATTTGCCCAACAGAAAAACCCATTTTTGTAGAGTCCTGAGGGGTTGTAGTATTTTGAGCTTGTAAATTAAAACCAGATAATAATATCAGAAAAAAGACACTTATTTTAAATATTATATTTCTGTTTTTTATATATAATGTTTTCAAGAATTATAAGTTTTTTAATGCTAATTTGATGATGCTTTCAACAGTAGCTTCTGGGTTCTCTTTCACAATTTTTTCAACCACTCGTTCGCTAGATTTTCTAACAAATCCCAAAACCTCCAAAGCAGATAACGCTTCATCTTTATTTGTATTGTTTTGTATCATAGAAATTTCATCCAAATCATACAATTTTAACACTTTATCCTTTAAATCTAATATTACTCTTTGCGCCGTTTTACCTCCAATACCCTTTATTTTTTGTATTGTATTAACATCAGCTGAAGCTATTGCTTGAATAATTTGTTTTGGTTCCAATGAAGAAAGCATCGTTCTAGCAATACTTGCTCCAATTCCAGAAACTGAAAGCAACATTTTAAAAATCTCTCGTTCTGATTTTTCAACAAATCCGAAAAGGGTGTGAGAATCTTCCTTAATTTGAAGATAAGTAAACAATTTTATAGCGTCGGAATTAGGCAAAAGAGAATAAGTATGTAAAGAAATATTTACATGATAACCCACCCCGTTGCAATCTATAATTACTTCGGTTGGGTTTTTCTCTACTAATTTTCCTTGTAAGTGTGCTATCATTTTTTAAAGTAATTTCCAAATATAAGAAAAATCTTCTACACTATATTCGCTATTGGTTTAATATAATCTAGTGCTTTTTTAACAAACTACTTTAATCTATTTCTCTTTTCCTTTTCTTGAGCATCAACTACTGCCACGGCAACCATGTTTACCATTTCCTCAACACTTGCACCCAATTGAAAAATATGTACTGGCTTATCCATTCCTAACATAATAGGTCCGATAGAATCCACTTTGTACAATTCTTTTAGCAATTTATAGGTGATATTTGCAGATTCTAGATTTGGGAATATTAAGGTATTCACTTTTTTTCCTGCTAACTTAGAAAATGGAAATTTATTTTTTAACATCTCAGAATTCAAAGCAAAATCTGCTTGGATTTCACCATCAACTTGAAGTTCAGGATGATTATCATGTAAGAATTTCACTGCATCTCTAACTTTATTAGTACTTGGATTAGAAGAAGAACCAAAATTTGAAAATGAGATCATCGCAATTACGGGTTCAATTCCAAACATTCGAACTGTTTTTGCAGTCATCAATGCGATTTTTGCTAAATCTTCAGCAGATGGATTTGGATTAATTGCAGTATCAGATAAAAACATTGGACCACGATTGGTCATCATCATATTTGTGGTTGCAACCAATGAAATACCAGGCGCTTTATCAATTAATTGCAATATTGGTTTTATAATTGAAGCATAACTTCTAGAATATCCTGAAACCATCGCATCTGCATGACCTTGATTGACCATCATTGCAGCAAAATAGTTTCTCTCGCGCATCCACTTTTGAGAATCCAAAAGTGAAATTCCTCTTCTTTGTCTCGAATTCCAAAAAATTTCAGCATATTCGTTTCTCCTTTTATCTTCCTCATTCGTTTTAGGATCATAAATAGGAACTTCAGCAAAAAATCCAATTTCTTCTTTTAATTCTAATATAATTTCTTTGTTTCCTAATAAAATTGGGAAGGCAATATTATCTTCAAATGCTATTTGCGCTGCTTTCAGTACATCTAAATGATCTGCTTCCGCAAATACTACTCTTTTAGGTTCTGTTTTGGCTCTGTTAGCTAGCAATCTAACCATTTTATTATCAGATCCTAATCGGTCCAACAATTCCTCTTCGTATTTCTGCCAATCTAAAATGGGATTTAAAGCTACTCCCGATTCCATTGCAGCTCTTGCTACCGCTGGCGCTACAGTAGAAATTAATCTTGGGTCAAATGGTTTTGGAATGATATATTCACGTCCAAATATTAATTTAGTTTCTCCATATGCAATATTAACTTGCTCTGGAACGGACTCTTTTGCTAATGCTGCTAAAGCTTTAACAGCGGCCATTTTCATAGCTTCATTTATTTTGGTAGCACGAACGTCTAAAGCACCTCTAAAAATATATGGGAATCCAAGTACGTTATTCACCTGGTTAGGATTGTCCGACCTTCCCGTAGCCATAATTATATCTTTTCGAGTAGAAATTGCTAAATCATAATCTATTTCCGGAATTGGATTTGCCATTGCAAAAACAATTGGATCTTTAGCCATTCCAAGCAACATTTCTGGAGATAATATATTCCCTGCAGAAAGACCTAAAAATACATCGGCACCAGAAAGTGCTTCTTTTAAATTCGTATTTTTTTGACCGTGAGAGTATCTTTTTTGTAAGTCAGATAAATCTGTTCTATCGCTAGACAAAACTCCATCTTTATCAAACATGATAATATTTTCGGGTTTCACACCCAATAAAACATATAAATTTGCGCAAGCTAAAGCCGCAGAGCCTGCCCCAGAAATAACAATTTTTACCTTGTCAATTTTTTTCTTGGCTAATTCTAATGCGTTCAATAATGCCGCAGATGATATAATTGCCGTTCCGTGTTGATCATCGTGCATCACAGGAATATTCAATTCTTCTACTAATCGTCTTTCAATTTCAAACGATTCTGGTGCTTTTATATCTTCTAAGTTAATTCCCCCGAAAGTAGGAGCAATATTTTTAACCGTTTCTACAAAGGCGTCAATGTCTTTGGTGTCAACTTCAATATCAAATACATCAATGTCGGCAAATATTTTAAACAATAATGCTTTTCCTTCCATTACCGGTTTTGAGGCTTCAGGACCAATGTCACCTAACCCTAAAACGGCAGTTCCGTTGGTAATTACAGCTACTAAATTTCCTTTTGAAGTATATTTATATACGTTGTTTACGTCTTTGGCAATTTCCAAACAAGGTTCAGCAACTCCTGGGGAATAGGCTAAAGACAGGTCTCTTTGAGTAGCATATTTTTTTGTAGGTACCACCTGAATTTTTCCTGGTGTAGGTTTTGCGTGATATAATAGGGCTTCTCTTCTTTTATTGTAATTATCCATTTCATTGTTTGTTTTTCAACACAAAGATAAAAGTTAGAATTGAATTATAACCTTTTTAAGCCGTTTAGTTTTATTAAAATTCAGTAAAATAATGGTTAAATTGACAATTTATAACTCCGAAAAAGTTTACTTAATAAAGTCAATATTGCGTTTTAAACCTTCAAATTTTGTTCTTTTAACTGCGGAATTTTTGAATACAGTTTTAAAAGTTTCTTCTGTAATTTCTTCCCAATCTTTTTTGGTCATTGATAACAGCTCCGGATTTGGATTAAAAAGTGGTTCGCTATGTGGTTTTGAAAATTTATTCCATGGGCAAACATCCTGACAAATATCACAACCAAAAGCCCAATCATCAAATTTTCCTTTCATTTCAGTTGGGATATTGTCTTTCAATTCGATGGTGAAATAGGAAATGCATTTACTACCATCAACAATATAGGGTGCAACAATTGCTTCGGTAGGACAAGAATCGATGCAAGCGGAGCAAGTTCCACAATGATCAGTTGTCGCGTGATCGTATTCTAGCTCAAGGTCAATTATGAGTTCGGCAATAAAATAGAAAGATCCGACTTGCTGTGTCAATAAATTACTATTTTTTCCAATCCATCCTAGACCACTTTTTGCCGCCCAAGCCTTGTCAAGAATAGGTGCAGAATCAACGAATGCTCTTCCGTCAACAGCTCCAATATTCTCTTGAATTGAAAATAACAATTCCTTTAGTTTTTCTTTGATAACCGAATGATAATCTTGTCCAAAGGCGTATTTGGAAATTTTATAGCTTTCTTGATTTTGAAGTTCTGATGGGTAATAATTTAGTAATAGCGAAACCACACTTTTTGCTCCGTCTACCAATAATTTTGGATTGAGGCGTTTGTCAAAATTGTTTTCCATATAGGACATTTGTCCGTGTTGGTTTTTATTCAACCAATTTTCCAATCTTGGTGCTTCTTGTTCTAAAAACCCAGCTTTGGATATCCCACAAGACAAAAACCCGAGGCGTTTGGCTTCGGATTTGATGTAACTTGTATATTTTGATTTTGGTTCTATAGGTCTCTAAAAATAAAATGTTCTTGTGAAATCAAAACGTTTTTAGCCCTGATGGCAGTGGCATCCCTCGCTGTTTAGCGAGGATACAACGGACAGCAGGAAATAGCTTCAAATTAAAAAAGTCCCCCTTGAATATTGCCTTTGATTTTACCCAAATGCTTATAGGCTTTTTCGGTAACTTCACGTCCTCGTGGCGTTCTCATGATGAAACCTTCTTGAATTAAAAACGGCTCGTAAACTTCCTCGATTGTTTCGCTACTTTCGGATACGGCTGTTGCCAATGTTGATAAACCGACTGGGCCACCTTTGAATTTATCGATAATTGTATTTAATATTTTGTTGTCCATTTCGTCCAATCCATGAGCATCAACATTCAATGCTTTTAAAGAATATCTTGCAATTTCAATATCAATGCTCCCGTTACCTTTTATTTGAGCAAAGTCACGAACGCGACGCAAAAGGGAATTGGCAATTCTAGGTGTTCCTCTGCTTCGACCAGCAATTTCTATTGCAGCTTCCATAGTAATTGGCATTTTTAATATAGACGAACTTCTTTCTACAATTGTAGTTAAAAGTTCGGTGGTGTAATATTGCAAACGGCTTTGAATCCCGAAACGGGCTCTCATCGGTGCGGTCAACAAACCAGAACGTGTGGTTGCTCCAACTAATGTAAATGGATTTAAATTAATTTGAACTGAACGAGCATTTGGCCCAGACTCAATCATAATATCAATTTTAAAATCTTCCATTGCAGAATATAAATATTCTTCAACAATCGGACTTAAACGATGAATTTCATCTATAAATAAAACATCCCTTTCGTCAAGATTAGTTAATAATCCTGCTAAATCTCCTGGTTTATCTAAAACTGGTCCTGAAGTAATTTTAATTCCTACGCCCAACTCATTGGCCAAAATATTAGCTAGAGTAGTTTTTCCTAAGCCTGGAGGCCCATGAAAAAGAGTGTGATCTAAAGCTTCATTTCTTTGGTTTGCCGCTTCAACAAAAACTTTAAGATTTCCAAGTATTTGATCTTGACCGGCAAAATCGTCAAAAGAGAGCGGTCTTAATCTTTTTTCAAGATCAAGTTCTTCGGGATTAAAATTTTGATTGGTAGGATCTAGATTTTCGTTCATATTACAAATATAGGAAAGTTATAACCAAATAAAAATGCCTTTCACAAGAAAGGCATTTTATAATAATAATTTATATTTTAATGATGAAGTACTTCTTCTCCTTCTTTCATCGGAACGTTTTGAGGAACAAAATCATCATCATGACCTGGTTTACTGTAATCGTAAGGCCATCTATGAACTTCAGGAATTTCTCCTGGCCAGTTTCCGTGAATGTGCTCAACTGGTGCAGTCCATTCTAATGTATTTGATTTCCAAGGGTTTTGTACTGTTTTCTTACCATAGAAAATACTACTGAAGAAGTTGTACAAGAACACTAATTGGAATACTCCCCCGATTAATGCGAATGTTGTAATTAAAACGTTTACGTTTTGTAAATCATCAAATAATGGGAAGTTCGTGTTAGTGTAGTAACGTCTTGGTAAACCAGCCATTCCTATAAAGTGCATTGGGAAGAAAACTCCGTAAGCACAAATTGCTGTTACCCAAAAGTGAACATATCCTAAATTCTTGTTCAACATTCTACCAAACATTTTTGGGAACCAGTGATAGATTCCGGCAAACATTCCATAAAGTGCAGAGATACCCATTACTAAGTGGAAGTGAGCAACAACGAAATACGTATCGTGAACGTTAATATCTAGGGTGCTATCTCCAAGGATAATTCCTGTTAAACCACCTGTAATAAATGTAGAAACCAATCCGATTGAGAACAACATTGCAGGGTTTAATTGCAAGTTTCCTTTCCAAAGAGTGGTAATGTAATTGAAAGCTTTAACTGCTGATGGAATTGCAATTAACAATGTTGTAAAGGTAAACACAGATCCTAAGAATGGATTCATTCCTGAGATAAACATGTGGTGACCCCAAACGATTGTTGATAAAAATGCAATTGCAAGAATTGACATAATCATCGCTCTGTAACCGAAGATCGGTTTACGTGAGTTGGTAGCAATAACTTCAGAAGTGATTCCTAAAGCTGGTAATAATACGATATATACTTCAGGGTGACCTAAGAACCAGAACAAGTGTTCGAATAATACTGGAGAACCACCTTGGTTGTGTAAAACTTCACCAGCAATATAAATATCTGACAAGAAGAAAGAAGTTCCAAAACTTCTATCCATGATCAATAATAAAGCTGCAGATAATAATACTGGGAAAGATACTATACCGATAATTGCAGTAATAAAGAAAGCCCAAACAGTAAGAGGCAATCTTGTCATTGACATCCCTTTTGTTCTTAGATTAATAACTGTAACTACATAGTTTAAGGATCCTAACAATGAAGAAGCGATGAAAATAGCCATAGAAACCAACCATAAAGTCATTCCCATTCCTGAACCTGGAATTGCTTGAGGAAGTGCACTCAAAGGAGGGTAAATTGTCCAACCAGCGGAAGCAGGTCCTGCTTCTACAAATAAAGAAGCAATCATAACTACACTTGAAAGGAAGAACAACCAATAGGATATCATATTTAAAATACCTGAGGCCATATCTCGAGCCCCAATTTGTAGCGGTATCAAGAGGTTACTAAACGTTCCACTCAGGGCAGCCGTTAATACAAAGAATACCATTATGGTTCCATGAATAGTTACTAAAGCCAAGTAGATATCATTTGTCATTACTCCGTTTGGAGCGAATTTTTCTCCTAAAAAGAAGCTAAATACTTTGAATGATTCTTCTGGCCAAGCCAATTGCATTCTGAAAAGCATAGATAAACCCACACCGATAACTCCCATTACAATACCTGAAATAAGATACTGCTTAGCAATCATTTTATGATCAATACTAAAGATATACTTGGTTATAAAAGTATCTTTATGGTGGTGTTCGTGTTCGTGATCGTGTTCTAAATCGTGTCCGTGACCTTCTGCTGACATATTCGTTTACTTTAAATTATAAATATTATTTCATGGCAACTTTTACCTCTTTTGCAGGGGTAATTACTGCGGTATCTTTTGCTTTAGCTTCTGTTTTAGCTCCTTCTGCAGGGGCTTGACTTGCTAAATTTTCTGCTTTTACTTCTTGAGTAACTGTGGTTTGTTTTTTCAACCATTTAGCATAATCTTCAGGAGTATCAACTACAATTTTCATTTGCATGTTGTAATGAGAAGCTCCACAAATTTTGTTACATAGCAACAAGAAATCAAATTCATATGGATCTAAAGCGGTTTCCCCTTTTGCAACTAATTCAGCGCTTTTTTTAGTACGAATTGCGTTGATATTTGCAACTTTAGCAACCATATAAGGTAATTCTCTATATTCGGCTGTAGTATAAGTTGGTTCGAATGCAAATTCAGTAACCATTCCTGGAACACAGTTCATTTGAGCTCTAAAATAAGGCATATAAGCAGAGTGCAATACATCTTGAGAACGCATTTTGAAGTGTACTTTTTTACCTTTTGGAATATGTAATTCTTTAGAAACAACATCATCGTTAGCGTAAGGATCTTCAACATCAACTCCTAGGGTGTTTACTCCTTCAATATATCTAACATTGGCTTTACCAAGAACATTGTCATTACCAGCATAACGAGCAGTCCAGTTGAACTGTTGTGCATATAATTCAATTGTTACGGTATCTTCTTCATCTTCTATGAACATAATATTTGTCCAAGCATACAATCCGAAAAGAATTAATCCAGCTAAAACTATTGCAGGGATAACTGACCAAATAACTTCTAATTTATTATTATCAGCAAAATACAATGCTTTATTTCCTTCTTTACCTCTGTATTTAAAAGCAAAATAATGTAATAATACTTGAGTTACTGCTTGAACTAAAAAGATCAATACCCAAGTAACGTTCATTAAATCATCTATTAAAGGTCCATGAACAGAAGCGGGAGTATGTAAAACTAAAGGTCCCCAAACAATCAATCCATAAATTGTAAAAATATAGATGAACGCTAAAAAACCAAACATTAAATACCCTTGTGTGTTATTATCTTTGTCATCTGCAACTTGAGTATTATTTCTATATTCACCTACTTGAGATAAATCGAAAATCTTGGTCAATTGCCACAATGCAATAGCTAATAAAACTAAAACTATAATTACCAACAAACTTGTCATCTGTTTACTTCTTTAAATATTAATAATGAAAATGTTTACTTTCTTCGATAAATGGATTTCTCTTAGGCACTAAAGGTGCTTTTGTTAATGCAGTAAATACTACAAATAGGAACAATCCAAGGAAGAAAAATACCGAGCTAATTTCTGGAATACCAATGGACCATTGATCACCTACAGATGATGGCATAATCATATTAAAGAAATCTACGTAGTGCCCTAATAAAATAACTGTTCCAGCCATTACTAATACCCATGAAATTCTCTTAAAATCAGTGTTGATTAAAATTAATAATGGGAATAAGAAGTTCATAGCAACAGCTCCAAAGAATGGAAGATTGTATAATTCTATTCTTGTTACAAAATAAGTTACTTCTTCAGGAATATTTGAATACCAAATCAACATGAATTGTGAGAACCATAAGTAAGTCCAGAACACACTGAAACCAAACATAAATTTAGCTAAATCGTGAATATGACTAGAATTAACGTGTTCTAAATATCCTTTCGATTTTAAATACAAAGTGATTAAACAAATAGTAGTAATTCCACTTACAAAGAAACTTGCGAATACATACCATCCGAATAAAGTACTAGCCCAGTGAGGATCGAGTGACATGATCCAATCCCAAGACATAATAGACTCAGAAACGATAAAGAATACCAAGAACATTGCTGAAATATTGAAATTCTTTTTGTAGAAACTATTATCAGAAGCTTCATCTTGCGCTAAGCAATTTTTTCTTGAGAAATAGCGATAAACATTCCATCCTAGCAAGAATATTACTGCTCTAATTATCCAAAATGGGAAGTTTAAATACCCTGATTTATTAGCAATAAGTTTATCTTCAGCTACTACTTCTGGGTCCAACCAAATGAATAAGTGGTTAAAATGTAGTCCGCATAAAATTAAAAATACGAAAAAGAATATAGAACCTATTGGTAAATAAGCGGTAATTCCTTGCATAACTCTAAATAATAAAGGAGACCAACCTGATTGTGCCACTTGCTGAATAGCATAAAATACTAAAACTCCTAATGAAACCAGCATAAAGAAAATACAAGCTACATATAATGCAGCCCATGGCTTGTTTTGCAATTGGTGCAATACATGCTCTAAATGTTCTTTGTGTTTTTCAGCAGCAACGGCATCATTTTCTCCAGCAACAGCGTGAGCTTCGTGAGCGTTACTTCCTCCTTCGTGATGTGATTCAGCTGAAAGCATAGTTTCAACTTCTTGAATATTTTTTGGTGCAGTTAAAAAACCATAGCCTATTCCAAGTGCTCCTAGAAGTATTAGAATTAGAGAGAATGTTTTTAATTTACTTGAAAATGTGTACATATCTATAAAGATGATTTTGTTCTACAATTATAATTCGCTTTTAAGTTTCATTACATAAGATGCAACTAACCAACGTTCGTGAGCATTTAATTGATTCGCATACGAACCCATTGAATTTAAACCATACGTTTGAACATGGAAAACGCTACCAGCTGTAATTACTCTGTCTTTATAACTAGGAACCCCTAAAAATTTACCTTGAGTAACTAATTTTCCTTGTCCATTTCCACCATTTCCATGGCAAATAGCACAATAAATTTCATAAAGTCCTTTCGCTTTATCCATGTCTTCGGTAGATAAAGTATCTATTGGAGATTTAAGATTTGCTTTCGCTAAATCATAACCTGCAGTAGTGTTATCATACTCATACACTTCAAAACCTCTATTGATTGTTCCTTCAGCTGGAAGTTGACCTTCTTTACCGTTTTTGAAAGCGTTAGACTCTGAGTAAGTGTTATAACTTACTGGTTCATACATATTAGGCATGTACTGATAATTTGGTTTTAAATTATCGTGACAAGAAGTTACTAATGCAGACAAACCTAATAAAATGGTGATTTTATATATCGTTTTCATATCTTCTATTAATGCTTTTCTATTACTTTAACTTCTACTGCACCTGTACTTTTGAAGAAAGAAACTAATTCTTTTTCATTATCGTGTATTGCAACTTCCATTAAAAAATGGTCGTCAGTAGTTCTTACATCAGGATTTTCAGCTTCTTTGAATGGCCATAATCTACTTCTCATATAGAAAGTAATAACCATTAAGTGAGCAGCAAAAAATACAGTCATTTCAAACATAATTGGCACGAATGCAGGCATGTTTTGCAAATAACTAAAACTTGGTTTTCCACCAATATCTTGTGGCCAATCCTGGATCATAATGTAATTCATCATAGCGGTTGCTACAGAAATTCCAATACATCCATAAATGAAAGCACAAATTGCTAATCTTGTCGGAGCCAATCCCATTGCTTTATCCAATCCGTGAACTGGAAAAGGGGTAAAAACTTCTTCTATATGATGATGAGCAGCACGTGTTTTCTTTACGGCATCCATCAAGATATCATCGTCGTTATATATAGCGTAAATAACTTTATTACTCATGATGTGAATCTTTATTTGCTTGTCTATCGTTAATATAATTTTGTCCTGTAGCCTTCAATATTGTTTTAACCTCTGCTTGAGCAATTACTGGGAATGTTCTAGCATACAATAAAAATAATACGAAGAAGAATCCTATTGTCCCAATGAAAATTCCAATATCTACGAAAGTAGGAGAAAACATTGTCCATGAAGATGGAAGGTAATCTCTATGTAAAGAAGTTACAATGATCACAAATCTTTCAAACCACATTCCGATGTTTACCACAATAGAGATGATGAAAGAGAACATGATACTAGTTCTTAATTTTTTAAACCACATGAATTGTGGAGAGAATACGTTACAAGTCATCATTGACCAATAAGCCCACCAGTAAGGTCCAGTTGCTCTGTTTAAGAAAGCATATTGTTCGTATTCTACACCTGAATACCAAGCGATGAATAACTCTGTAATATACGCAACCCCTACGATAGAACCTGTAATCATGATTACAATGTTCATTAATTCGATGTGTTGAATAGTGATATAAGCTTCTAAATTAGAAACTTTTCTCATGATAATAAGTAATGTGTTTACCATTGCAAATCCTGAAAATACCGCTCCGGCAACGAAATAAGGAGGGAAGATTGTGGTATGCCATCCTGGAATTACCGAGGTAGCAAAGTCCATCGATACAATAGTGTGTACAGAAAGTACAAGTGGAGTTGCTAAACCTGCAAGCACCAAAGAAACTTCTTCGAAACGTTGCCAATCTTTAGCTCTACCGCTCCATCCGAAACTTAATATAGAGTAAATTCTTTTTGTAAAAGGAGTAATAGCTCTGTCTCTTAACATTGCAAAGTCAGGTAATAAACCAGTCCACCAGAAAACCGTTGATACTGATAAATAAGTTGAGATTGCAAATACGTCCCAAAGTAATGGAGAGTTAAAGTTCACCCATAATGATCCAAATTGGTTTGGAATTGGTAATACCCAATAAGCTAACCAAGGACGACCCATGTGAATAATTGGGAATAAACCCGCTTGAATTACTGAGAAAATGGTCATTGCTTCTGCAGAACGGTTAATTGCCATTCTCCATCTTTGACGGAATAACAATAATACTGCAGAAATTAAGGTTCCAGCGTGACCGATACCTACCCACCAAACGAAGTTAGTGATATCCCAAGCCCAACCTACAGTTTTATTTAATCCCCAAGTACCAATACCTGTTGAAATAGTATAAATAATACAACCTATTCCCCAAAGGAAGGCTGCAAGAGAGATTGAAAAAACAATCCACCAGTGTTTATTTGCTTTACCTTCTACAGGCGCAGCTACGTCTACGGTAACATCGTGATAGGTTTTATTTCCTATAACTAAAGGTTTTCTAATACTTGAATCGTGTATATGAGACATATCCTTTTTAATTTTATTAATTTATTTTTACTTATAAAGTTAGAATTGCAAGCAATTTTGCAAGGTTCAAACTTTATGAATTTCTAACTTTAACGTGATAAACAACATTAGGTTTCGTACCAACGTGCTCTAATAAATGATACGATCTTTCGTCTTCTACTAATTTAGCGATCGGACTTTCTTTCACATTTATATCTCCAAAAGTCATTGCTCCAGTAGAACAAGCTTTAGAACAAGCAGTTTGGAATTCTCCTTCAGCAACTTCTCTACCTTCGTTTTTAGCTTTCAAAATAGTTGCTTGTGTCATTTGAATACACATAGAACATTTTTCCATAACTCCTCTTGAACGAACGTTTACATCTGGATTCAATACCATACGACCTAAATCATCATTCATGTGGTAATCGAATTCACTGTTTTTGTTGTATAAGAACCAGTTGAAACGACGCACTTTATATGGACAGTTGTTTGCACAATATCTAGTACCAACACATCTGTTGTAAGCCATTTGGTTTTGACCTTGACGACCGTGAGAGGTTGCAGCAACAGGACAAACTGTTTCACAAGGTGCGTGATTACAGTGTTGACACATTACTGGTTGGAAAGAAACTTGTGGATTATCCGCTGCTTTTTCCATTTCTCCAAATCCACCTAAAGAACCATTGTCTCCAAACAGACCGTCAAAATTTTCTTTTTTCTCATTGTCATGAGCGAAAGTATCTTCAGAAGAATAATATCTATCAATACGCAACCAGTGCATATCGCGGCTTCTTCTTACTTCAGATTTTCCAACAACAGGAACGTTGTTTTCTGCGTGACAAGCAATTACACAAGCACCACAACCCGTACAAGCATTTAAATCGATAGAAAGGTTAAAGTGATGTCCAACTGAACGATCAAATGAATCCCATAAATCAACTTTTGTTGCATCTACTTCTTCGTGGTTTAAAGATACTTTTGGTTGTTTATTCCATTCCTCAGCCTCTTTAGTGTTGAATATTTCTAAGGTAGTTTCTTTGATAATATCACCTCTACCCATTAACGTTTTTTGACCTTGAACACATGCAAATTCATGTACTCCGTCGCCTACAGCTAACTGTGCAGATTGAACATTATTGAAACCATTATATAGAGAGTAAGCATTAATACCTACCATCATTTCTTCTTTCATAGCCGCTTTACGACCGTAACCTAATGCCAAACCGATAGTACCTTTTGCTTGTCCTGGTTGAACAATTACTGGAACATTTTCTAGTTTTACACCACCAACTGTTAATGTAGCATAACTTCCGTTAAGCCCACCGTTAGCAACGATTTCATTAGACATATTATTTTGATCTGCATCAAATCTTGAAACAGTTACGTAATTATCCCAAGATACTCTTGTAATAGGATCTGGGAATTCTTGCAACCATGGATTGTTTGCTTGTTGACCATCACCCAAACCTGTTTTAGTGTATAAAACCAATTCGAATCCAGCTCCTTTTTTAGCAGTCGCCAATGCATTTGCTGCAGCAGAATAATTAAATGCGGTTGCAGTAGCTGTTGGAAGAACAGCAGAAACATGAACTCCGTCATGCAATACTTGGTTCCAAGAAACTCCTTCAGTATAAGCAGCAGCATTCGCTTTTAGATAATCATAGAAATTCCCAGCCCTACCATTAAATGAGATTAAGGCTTCTTGAAATTGTTTTGTATTAAATAAAGGACGAATTGTAGGTTGAGTTAAAGCGTAAGAACCTTTAGTGATGCTAACATCTCCCCAAGATTCTAAATAATGTGGAACAGCCGCAGCGATTGAAGTAATTGAAGCTGTTTCGTCTTCTTTTAATGAAAAGGCAACAGATGTTTTAACTTTTTTCAAACCTGCAACAAATTCCTTGCTATTTGGTAAAGTGTAAACTGGATTTACTCCGCTCATAATTAAAGTGTGAACACTACCTGCATTCATGTCTTTTACTAATTGAGCAACTTGTTGGTTAGAACCTTTTCTTATTTGTCTTGTTCCGCTTGTTGAAAAAGCTTCACTTGCTAATGCTTGATTAATTGCTAAAACTAAAAGCTGAGCGTTAATATCTTGTAAACCAGAAACTAAAACTCCTTTGCTTCCAGCTGCTTTTAATTGTTGTGCTACTTTGGTAACGTCAGCATCAAATTCTTTATCTAATGAAGTACCTACAGCAGCGCCTGTAATTACATTGTATAATTTTACTAATGCTTGTTTTTGATTTGCAACCGACATTGGTAAACGTTTATCAGCAGATGCACCAGACAGAGTCATGTTTGCTTCTAATTGATAATGACGTGACATTTTTCCGTTTTGAGGAATTCTACCTTTCGCATATCCAGCACTAAAATTTCCACCTTGCCAATCTCCTAAGAAATCAGCTCCAACAGAAACTATTAAAGATGCTTTTGAAAAATCATAATTTGCTAAAGCTCTTTCTCCATATACTGCTTGGAAAGCATCTAAAGCTTCTGACTCAGATACAGCGTCATATACAACATGCTTTGCAGTTGGATTTAAAGCGATAAATTCAGCAATTAATTTTTCAGTTGATGGACTTGCTAACGTATTTGTTAGTACTACTACTTGACCACCTTTTGTTTTTGCTTCAGCTAAACTAGCTTTAACTTTTGCATTTACATCTGACCAAGTTGCATTTTTACCAGCAATTTTAGGTTCTTTCAAACGCATACTATCATATAATGAAAGTATCGATGCGTGAACTCTAGCATTGGCAACAAAATTTGCTCCAGCAATAGTATTGTTATCGATTTTGATTGGACGACCTTCACGAGTTTTTACTAATAAATTAGCAAAATCATAACCATCAAAGTAAGAGGTTGCATAATAATCTGCAACTCCTGGGATGATTTGTTCTGGTTGTAAAACATAAGGAATTGACTTATGAACTGGACCTTCACATGCTGCAAGAGATGCTGCAGCAGTAGTAAATCCAACGTACTTAAGAAAATCTCTTCGAGTTGTTGCTGATGATGATAAAGATGATTTATCTCCTAAAAATTCGTCTGTAGGAATTTCTTCAACAAATTCGTTATTTCTAAGCGTATCAACAATAGAACTATTTACGTCTAGTTCTTCAACACTTTTCCAGTATTTTTTGTTTGATGACATTATATATATATTAGCTTCTTAATAATTTTTTAATAGTGACATTTACCGCATTCTAAACCTCCCATTTGAGCGGCTGTAAGCTTGTCAACTCCGTATTTTTTAGAAAGTTCTTCGTGGATTTTTGTATAATATCCATTTCCTTCCATTTTAACTTCTGTTTTTCTGTGGCAATTAATACACCATCCCATTGTTAATGGTGCGAATTGTTTTTGAATTTCATAAGTTTGAACTGGACCGTGACATTCTTGACATTCAATTTTGGCAGTCGTTACGTGTTGAGAGTGATTGAAATACACAAAACTTTGTAAGTTATGAATACGAACCCATTTAACTGGTTCTGTTTTTCCTGTATATTTTTGATTGTCTTTATCCCAACCCACCGCTTTGTATAATTTTTGGATTTCTCCATCGTAGAATGCTTTAGAATATTCTGGTGTAGCTGTAGTATCAGAAACTTCAGAAATATTTTTGTGGCAATTCATACAAATATTTAAAGAAGGAATACCTGCGTTTTTACTAACTCTGGCTGCAGAGTGACAGTATTTACAATCAATACCATTGCTTCCAGCGTGAATTCTGTGAGAATAGTGTATTGGTTGAATTGGCTCGTAATTTTGATCTATACCTACTTGCATTAAGTATCCGTAAACAAAATATCCACTTGACAATAATAAGAATATAGAAGTTACTAAAACTAAGAATTGGTTTTTTGCGAATGCTTTCCAAATTGAAATAGTTGGCTCAGGCTTTTCAATTTCAATACCATTTGCTTTAGCTACTCTTGTAAGTACTTTATTTACTAAGAATAACATCACAATTAGCATCAACATTACAACTGCAAGTGCACCAAGAATCAAGTTGTTTGAAATTCCATCAGCATTTGTAGCTTTTCCAGGAGGTAATTTTGAACCATCTGGAGGAGCTGGAGCTTCCATTTTTGGCTCTGAAGTATAAGCGATAATGTTATCAATATCTGCATTAGATAATTGAGGGAAAGCGGTCATTACAGATCCGTTATACTCTTTACTAACTCTAACAGCTTCCGCATCACCAGATTTAATCATTTCCTGACTGTTACGAATCCACTTGTAAAGCCAATCGTTAGTCAATCTTGAAGAAATCCCTCTTAATGCAGGTCCAGTCATTTTAGCATCAAGCTTATGACATGCGGCACATTGAGAATTGAAAAGATCTTTTCCTTTTACAGGATCTCCACCTGTGGCTGCAGGAGCAGCAATTGCTGTAGGTGCAGGCGCAGGTGCAGCGGGAGCAGCGGTTTGCGCTAATGAAGTAATTGATAATGTTAGCATTGCTGCAAAACTGAAAATCAAACTTCTTGAAATCGAATTATGGTTACCCACGTTTTTCATATTATATATACTAATTTTCGACTATTATTAAGCTAAATTTCTAATGAAAAATGTCATTTAAAAACTATAGCTCTTTCTAAAATTTGCACAAAAATACGACTTAAGAACTATTCTCAAAACCATTAAATGTACTAAAATATTAATTTATATTAATTCTAAATAAGAAAATCAATTTCAAGTATTTTATAAATAGTACATTTGCATAAAAATCACCACTTTATGAAAAATACACCCTTAAAATACGCTTTGCATTTGGCATTATTTTTTTGTTTTTTTAACATAAATTTATTTTCACAGGAAGAAAATATCAACGTTTCTCAAAATCCAAAATTTGAAAATTTACTAAATGAAAAAAGGAAAATAAATTCATCAATTACAGTAAACGATATTTACAAAATTCAAATCTATAATGGTGATATTGAATCTTCTAAAAAAATACTAATTGATTTTAAAAAGGAGTTTTTAAATCTTGACGGAACTATAGTATTTTATACTCCAGCTTACAAAGTTTGGGTGGGAAATTTTAAAACTAGGATTGAAGCTGAGAGAAATTTGTTACTCTTAATAACCAAATATCCAAATTCCTTAATTATTCAACCGAATAAATAAATAACAAAAAAAACGTCCCAATTTCTTGGGACGTTTTTTAATTGTAAACTATTTCAATTTCTTTTTGATTGCTACTTCATGATACGATTCGATAATATCTCTTTCCTCAATATCGTTGTATCCTTTAATTTGAATACCACAATCATATCCTTTAGCTACGTCTTTTACATCGTCTTTAAATCGCTTCAATGCTAGTAATTCTCCGTCATGAACAACTACACCATCTCTAATAATTCTAATTTTAGAATTCTTAACGATTTTACCATCCATAACCATACTTCCTGCAATTGAACCCACTTTCGAGATTTTGAAAATTTCTCTAATCTCAGCAGTTCCAAGAACTTCCTCTTTCATTTCAGGGGCAAGCATTCCTTCCATCGCGTCTTTTAAGTCGTCGATAGCGGCATAAATAATAGAGTAATAACGGATATCAATTTCTTCTTTATCAGCTAACTGTCTAGCATTTCCAGCAGGACGAACATTAAATCCGATAATAATTGCATCCGAAGCAGAAGCCAACATTACATCAGTTTCTGTAATTGCACCAACTCCTTTATGTATGATATTAATTTGAATTTCTTCTGTAGATAATTTAGAGAAAGAATCAGATAATGCTTCCACAGATCCATCCACATCCCCTTTCAAGATGATGTTCAATTCTTTAAACTGACCTAAAGCGATTCTTCGTCCAATTTCATCTAAAGTGATATGACGTTGCGTTCTTACCGATTGCTCACGCATTAATTGAGAACGTTTAGAAGCGATTTGTTTTGCTTCTTTTTCATCTTCAAATACGTTGAATTTATCTCCGGCAGTAGCTGCTCCGTCCAATCCTAATACAGATACTGGCGTAGAAGGTCCCGCTTCTTTTACGTTATTTCCTCGTTCATCATGCATGGCTTTAATTTTACCATGGTGTTTTCCAGCAAGCATGTAATCTCCTACTTTTAAAGTTCCGTGTTGAACTAATATAGTAGAAACGTATCCTTTACCTTTATCTAAGAATGCTTCAACAACAGTTCCTTGAGCAGCTTTATTTGGATTTGATTTTAAATCTAAAATTTCCGCTTCAAGCAATACTTTTTCTAATAATTCTTTAACTCCAGTTCCTACTTTTGCAGAAATATCATGAGATTGAATTTTTCCTCCCCAATCTTCAACAAGTAAGTTCATACCTGCCAATTTTTCTTTTATCTTATCTACATTGGCATTCGGCTTATCAATTTTGTTGATAGCGAAAATAATAGGAACTCCTGCTGCTTGCGCGTGAGAAATTGCCTCTTTTGTTTGTGGCATGATATCGTCATCGGCAGCAATCACAATAATTGCAATATCGGTAACTTGAGCACCACGAGCACGCATCGCTGTAAAGGCTTCGTGTCCAGGTGTATCTAAAAATGCTATTTTTTGTCCGTCATCCAAGGTTACTCCGTAGGCACCAATGTGTTGTGTAATTCCACCTGATTCCCCTGCGATTACATTTTCCTTACGGATATAATCCAGTAACGATGTTTTACCGTGATCGACGTGACCCATTACAGTTACAATTGGAGCTCTGAATACTAAATCTTCTTCCTTGTCTTCAACAACTTGAATATTTTCTTCAATATCTACGGTGATGAATTCAACATCGTAACCAAATTCATCGGCAACAATAGTTAATGTTTCAGCATCCAAACGTTGGTTCATGGTAACCATGATTCCAAGTGACATACAAGTTCCAATCACCTTAGTAATTGGCACATCCATCATAATTGCAATTTCACCTACAGTAACAAATTCAGTAACTTTAATTGTTTTACTTCCTTCATCTAAAGCTCTTTGCTCTTCATCCGATTTTTGACGGTGCGTGTCTCTTTTGTCTCTTCTATATTTCGCTGCTTTCGATTTACTTCCTTTACCTTGAAGTTTCTCTAAAGTTTCACGAATTTGGTTTTTTACTTCTTCTTCGGTAGGCTCAACTTTTGCAACAATTGCCGGTCTAGCTCCTTTTACGAAACCTGGTCTAGCACTTCTATTTGCGTTGAATCCGCCTCCTGCATTTGGAGTGATTTTATTTGGATTAGCTTCTCCCGGAACTCCTGGAGGCCTTGGAGCTCCTGGTTTTGGAGCAATCCTTTTTCTTTTGTTTTTATTCGAATTAGCAGAACCTGCCGCTCCAGGTGCGCCAGGAGTTCCCGGTTTGTTTGGAGTAATTTTCGGTTCTTCTTTTTTCTTTTTTGGTTTATTAAATTGAGACAAATCAATTACTTGTCCTGTTAATGTAGCACCAGATAATTTTTGGTATTGAGTAGTGAAATCTTCAACAGGCACCTCTGTTGCTTCTGCAACTTCTTTAGCTTTTGCTGCTGGAGCTGCTTTTTCAACTTTTTTCTCGGTAACTTCAGGTTTAGCTTTAGAAACGGGTTTAGCTTCAGCAATAGGTTCGGCTTTAGGTGCAGCAGGTTCCGCTTTTTTTGTATTTAAATCCAATGTGCCAACTTGCTTTGGACCAGAAACTGTTCCACGAGCTTTGATCACTTCTTGCTGTTGCTTTTGGCGCTCTTCGTCAAACTTGCGTTTGTCTTCAATTTCTTTTTCACGCTCAATTCGCAAAGCTTCTTTTTCTTTTCTTTTCTCTTCGCTTACTTCTTTAGAAGCTTCCTTGTTTCCTTTATCGCCTGCAAATTGGTTTTGAAGAATACCGAACTCCTTTTCAGAAATTTTTGCGTTTGGATTTGCATCAATAGCAATTCCCTTATCCTTAAGATAATCCACAGCTCTTTCTAAAGAAATATTCAATTCCCTTAAAACCTTGTTTATTCTAATTATTCTATCTTCAGACATAAAACCTTTTTATTATTACCTAATTGTGTGTTGTTGGAAGAAAATTCAACTAGCCTTCAAATTCTTCTTTCAATATTCTCATTACATCTAAAATTGTTTCCTCTTCTAGATCTGTTCTTCTAACTAAATCATTAACATTTTGTCCTAAAATGCTTCTTGCAGTATCCAATCCAATTTTTGCAAATTCTTCGATAATCCATGCATCAATTTCATCTGAGAATTCTGTTAATTCAACATCATCATCATTTTCAACAGTGCTTCCTTCTCTAATAACATCTAATTCATATCCAGTTAATTGACCGGCTAATCTGATGTTGTGTCCACCACGTCCAATTGCTTTTGATACTTCTTCTAATTTTAAAAATACTTCCGCTCTTTTTGTTTCTTCATTAATTTTAATTGAAGAAACTTTTGCAGGGCTCAAAGCTCTTGTGATTAACAATTGAATGTTGTCTGTAAAATTGATTACATCGATATTTTCGTTTCCTAATTCGCGAACAATTCCATGAATTCTAGAACCTTTCATACCCACACAAGCTCCTACAGGATCAATTCTATCATCGTAAGAATCTACAGCTACTTTTGCTTTTTCTCCTGGAATTCTTACTACTTTTTTAACCATAATTAAACCGTCAAAAACTTCAGGAATTTCTTGTTCAAATAATTTTTCTAAGAACAATTCAGATGTTCTAGACATAATAATTTGAGGCTTGTTTCCTTTTAATTCAACGCTTTCAATAATTCCACGAACGTTATCTCCTTTACGGAAAAAGTCTGAAGGAATTTGTTTTTCTTTTGGTAACACAATTTCATTTCCGTCATCATCAACCAAAATTACAACTCTTGGGCGAACATGGTGCACTTCTGCAGTATATATTTCACCAATTAAGTCTTTAAATTGTTTGTATAAATTGGTATTATCGTGTTCGTGGATTTTAGAAATTAAATTCTGACGTAAAGCCAAAATCGCTCTTCTTCCCAAATCAACTAATTTTACTTCTTCTGAAACTTCTTCCCCGATTTCAAAATCAGGTTCGATTTTTCTAGCTTCTGTTAAAGTTATTTCAAGATGGTCTAAATCCAAATCATCGTCAGCAACGATAACTCTTCTTTGCCAAATTTCCATATCCCCTTTATCAGGATTGATAATGATATCGAAATTTTCATCTGAACCAAATTTCTTTTTTAATGCGTTTCTAAACACATCTTCTAAAATCGCCATTAGCGTTACACGATCAATAAGTTTATCGTCTTTAAACTCTGAAAACGAATCGATTAAAGCTAAATTTTCCATGCTCTATCTATTAAAAAATTATTATAACTATTGCTTTTTTTATTTCTGAATAAGGGATTTCTTCTCTTTTTTGAACGGTTTCTTTCCCTTTTCCAATTTTTTTAGGCTCTCTTGCCTCCCATTCTAAAACAATAAAATCATCATTAGCAGCTGTTAATTTTGCTTCTATTGTAGTGGTTTGGGTTTCCACTTGAAGTGTTCTTCCAATGTTTTTTTTGTATTGACGAATATTTTTTAATGGCGATGAAACTCCGGCTGAGGCAACTTCTAATGAGAAATCGCATTCTTCTCTATCTAAATTATTCTCTATAGAACGGCTGATATCAATACAATCTTGAAGGATTACACCAGAATCGCCGTCTAATGTTACTGTTATTTTAAAACTATCGCTTATGGATACATCAATTAAAAAAAGTGATGGTTTTTCTAACAATGCTTCTTCCAATGAGCGACTTACTTTATCTTTAAATGTCATAGCTTTTATAAAAAGAGGCACGCAATGCGTGCCTCATTATCTAATCTTTCATATAAATAACGATGCAAATATACTATTTTTTTTATAAACCAAAAATCATTCTGCAATCTTATTGTCAAATTGGCTAATTATTAAGGTTTTAGGTATAAAAAAACTCCCCAATTACTTGAGGAGTTTTTTGTTGGTCTACTAGGACTCGAACCTAGAAAGACTGCACCAAAAACAGTTGTGTTACCATTACACCATAGACCAATTCCGTTGCTTTAAAGCGAGTGCAAAATTAAACGAAATTTTAAGTTTCACAAATTTTTTACCTAAAAATAATTAAAAATAAATTTTTAGCATTTCTTTAAGCAAAAAAACATTTTCTTTGTACATCAAAAAAAAGTAAAATTCATACTACATATATGACAAACTTCAATTTTAATAAATGGAATACCATTTTAGGTTGGATCACATTTGCA
>CANKZE010000005.1 GCA_947488545.1 Bacteroidota bacterium | reverse complement strand
TCCTTTTTTACTTTTTCAAAATCCCAGCCTTTAATTTCGGAACTGTTTCGTTTTGCTCCTTCATATCCGGTTGGCGATAGCGACACTTTTACGAGGATTTTTTCGCCTTTTTTGACTTGTTTTGAAAAGCAAATTGCTGTTTGAGTTCCACCGATATATTCGTTTTCTGGAGAATGCATGTAATCGCCGTTGCTACGAATATCGGTAACTTTCATAGGCGCGCTAAACTCTATTCGAGCGAATACAATTTGGTTTTTTGCCCAAGCCTCGCTCTCTCTTCTCACCTCGATTGTAGTGCTATTGATTACATGAACCTCGCCTCCCAACAATAAATCACGGTGATTTAAGTCGAGAACAATATTGGCTTGGCCGGCAGCATTAAAAGTATATTCATGGAAGCCAATGCGAGTTGAAGCCGTTAAACGAACATCGATATTGTGTTTGTCTAATTTCACGGAATAAAATCCGGCGCTTGCTTTTTCATTTTGATGAGAAAATTTTGAAGAATAGACTTTATTATCCAGTGATGCTTTTCCCATGAACGGCATGATCATGATATCGCCAAAATCCGAGCAACCGGTTCCATTTAAATGCGTGTGCGAAAAACCGTAAATAGTTTCATCCGAATAATGGTAGCCGGAACAACCGTCCCAACTGCCATCAATTCGGGTATCGGGAGACAATTGAACCATTCCAAAGGGAAGCGTGGCACCAGGAAACGTGTGCCCGTGACCGCCAGTTCCTATAAATGGGTTTACATATTGATTAAGATATTGCCCTAAGGCAAACGAAGAAATTAGTAGAATTAAAAAAGAAAATGATGCTTTCATTTAAAATGATTTTACATCAAATATAGAAAAATAAATATAACTCAAAGTTCTTAAATTATTTAAGGGCAATAGATCATTTTAAAAGAAATGAACAATGTTCAGTTTTTAATCAAAAGCAATAATAAAAGGACTGGGTGGTTCAAGAAATTTAGTCTGACCCGATAATATTTTATAAATTTCTTTTAATTTTATTTTTTTATTTTCGTTACCATTAAATGGAGAGTTATTTATAGAAACACTTCCGAATTTAAAAACTTCTTCTTGTGTTAATCCAATAAAATCATCATAAAAACCTGAGCCATTACATTTAGTAATAAACCTTGCAATCATTCTTAGATTCACTGGTGGTGCCGTTTTTACTCTTGCTTGATACTGTAAGGATAAAGAAAAATATCTAGATAATTCGCACCTACAAAGTTCTACATTAGGCTTTATTTTTTCTAAATCGAAATAAGCATAATTAATATTAGTGTTTTTATTTTTAAAATCATCCATTTCTTGAGAAAAAGCAACACTTTGAATTAATAATAACATTGTTATATAAGAAAAATTTTTCATCTTTTAGTTTAAAATTAGTTTATTGTTCACTGCATTAAAAGTACATTTATTGAATCGTAAATTATAATTTATTTGCACACTTTCGGCTACAACAAGCATTAGCTTGAATTTTCCACCCTTTATAATTGTGAATACCTGAAATAGGAAAACATGGAGATTGTAGTTCTTCATGTTCTGAAGTTATTCCATAATCTTTTTTTACAAATCCCCAACCAGAAAAATTCTTATTACAAATATAACAAGCTCTTTTTTTAGGTGTTCTTAGCACAATTTTACATTTTTTGCATTTTTCTCCATTAATATTTGTTCCAGAAGTTGAAAGATTAGCACTATAACCCCCAAACATTGTTGGATTATCCTTTAAAACTTTTTCCATCTCATTTTGATAAATTTCAAATACATTTCCTGAGGTTTGACTATTGGAATTATTAGAACTTTGAACTAAAGGGGAAGTTTTAACTTTATTATAGTCATTCACTAATATATCTTTTTCCCAAATTCCCTCCTTAAATGTTCCATCTTTCCTTAATAATTTACCATAACCATCAAATAGGTCATTTTTAAAATTTCCTTTATAAACATTTCCATTATTATAAAAATATTGTCCTTCTCCTTCCTTCATATTATTCTTATAATTACCAACGTAAACATCACCGTTGTTATAAGAATATTTTCCAACACCATCTAAATACCCCTGATTAAAATTTCCTTCATAAATTTCACCGCTTGATAAAGTATATTTGCCATAACCCGACATTTTATTATCTAACCAATTTCCTTCATAAATTGCACCGTTTGAAAAAGTAAATCTGCCATAACCATCAAAAATAGAATGTTTAAAATTACCCTTATATATATCCCCATTATAAGAAAGAATTCCTTGTCCATTAAATTTATCGTCTTGAAATTGACCTTCATATATTGCTCCATTTTCGTAATAGTATTTGCCATTTCCAGACATTTTGTTTTTTACAAATTCCCCAATATAAATATTACCATTTGAAATAGATAATTTTCCTTTACCCATCATGTAACCACTTTTAAAATTACCTTCGTAAATATCCCCATTTGAATAAGTATATTTACCTAAACCCTCTTTTTTATCATTCAACCAATTGCCATCGTATATATCACCATTATTATAAATTAATTTACCCTTACCTTCAAATGCACCCATTTTCAATTCTCCAATATATTTATTTCCGTTTTTGAAAATATAAGTTCCATTTCCATTTATTATTCCTTCATCATTATACTCTCCGATATATTTATCCCCATTGTTAAAAATAAATTCTTTATCAAACTCACTATCCGTTCTTTTAGTGATATTTAAATCATATACTATTTTATCATCTTTTGCAATTGATTCACTTGAAAAATTATTACATGCAGGCCATTTTCTACCTTCTCTTTTCCCATAAGAAATATAATGAGACCATGCATTCATTCCTGCTTTTGCAACATCAGGATTTTGAATCAAATATTGTTTTCTAGCAGTTTCACAATCTTGCTCTGAAGTTTGAGAATAAGAGAAAATACTGAAAAATAAAATTGCTATTAAAAGAAATTTGTTACTCATATCGATATTATTTGCTAATTATTTTATTTCAAATATACCTATTTATTTTAAATAAATACAAATATATTGTTCATTTAGTTAACGTATGTGTTTCGTTATTAAACGTTTAAATTCTTATCCAACTTCATTTTGCGGCACTTGATAAATAATAAAATCAATTCTTTTTTCGTTAATTGAAAATACAATAATTTAAATTGGTTAATTATGAAAAGAATTAAAATTTATACATTGGTTGTTGGAGTGGTACTTTTATTCAGCAATAGTATTTCGGCACAAAAAGAAGTGAAAATAGGAAATCAAACCTGGATGGGTGAGAATTTAAATGTCAATAAATTTCGAAACGGAAATGTAATTCAACAAGCGCAAACTGATGAACAATGGAAAAAAGCTGGCTTTGATAAGAAACCTGCATGGTGTTACTATGAAATGGATACTAAAAACGGTAAAATTTACGGAAAGCTATACAATCGCTTTGCTTTGTATGACCCAAGAGGCTTAGCACCAATGGGCTGGAGATTGCCCAGCGATAAAGATTGGGAAATTCTAACTGCCGAATTGGGAGGAGCTGAAGTGGCTGGTGCCAAATTAAAGTCGGCTACCGCTTGGGTTGAAGATAATAACCTTGAAGATACTTATGGATTTAATGCTTTGCCGGGCGGATGGCGCGATGTAGGATTTGGAGGATTGGAAGATTCTTGTACTTGGTGGTCAAAAAATTCCGAAACCCTTGAAGACGACACCCGTTATTATAATCTATCCAAAGGGATAGACCATTTAATGAACTATTCCACCAGTTGGATAATGGGGTATTTTGTTAGGTGTGTAAAGGAGTGATTTTTAGAGAATTATAATAAATATAAAACCCTAATTACTTATTATATAAGAAGTTAGGGTTTTGTGGTGGTTCCACTTAATGTAAATCGATTTCACAAAATGTTTGCCAACGATATTTTTAAAGTTCAAAATCTCAGATACAATATATAGGAAAAATTGAACAGCAAAATTTAGAAGATAAAGAACTACCTTTTTTAGTTACTAAGTTAAAGTTTCAATAAAGCTAATCTTTGACCTCAATTATTTGCCCGAACCTTTACAACGACTACAAAGTTCAAATCTATCTCCATGACATCTTTGACAAGTATAATTTCCATCTCTCTCTTGGGAGGAGGAACACATGCTATAAGCTTTGCAATTTCCTGTTCCGTGACAGGTTGAACATAGTTTGTAACCAGGTTTAAGTAAGTATCTTCCATTTAAATATCTTTTATTATTTGAATCATAATCTCGAATATAATGACCTTTAGCATCATATGGCTTACACATTGTACAAACACTATTATTAGAAGAATTAGAGCTAGAAGAACTACTTTTTGAAGCATTGGAAGAACTTGAAGAACTTGAAGAACTTGAACCTGAATTTTTAAACATTGTGGAAACTAAACCCATTGCAAATTGTACTTGAGCCAAAGCTTTATTATTTATCGCCTTAAATTCCGCTAATTGAGCTTTTGTTAGGGGGCCACCAAGCCAATCCACTACAACTTCTTTAATTCCTTGTACTTTTTGATTAATAATTTTTTGATTATTACTAGATTTTGAACCCGATATCATTGAGCCAATTAATTTTTTAGTTTGAATTTCTGTATACATTGTTCTTAACATATCTTCCACTCTATTTGATATGTTATTTCCATCAACGGTAAGTTCGGCTAATTTTGAATTAGGGTACTTATTTGCATTTGATTGTTGTTTATCATTAGAGGTTAGATTAGAATTATTTTGAGTTATTTGTTTTTCTTCTCCGACATAATTTCCGCTTTCAAAAACACCTTTTTGAATTGAACCATTACTATACTTTAACTCCCCCGAACCATGAAATTTACCGTCTTTAAATTCTCCTTTGTAAACATTCCCATTATTCCAATAATACTCGCCTGCACCTTGATATTTTCCATTAACAATTGCTCCAATGTATTTTATGCCTTTTGGATAATATGCGGTACCAAACTTCATTTCACCATTAATAAACTCTCCCATAAATGCCATGAAATCGTATATTAATACCCCTTTACCATTAAACTTGTTGTTTGAAAAATTACCTTCATAAATGTATTTTGTAGTGCCATTCAATCCATCACTTACTAATATCCCTTCACCATTTTTATCTCCATTTACATAATAACCTCTATATGAGTAACCATCAGAAACTTGAACACCATAGCCGTTTAATTTATTATTTATGAAAAACCCTTCCAAATATCCATTTGAGTTTATGAAATATTCCTTACCAGTCCCATGCTTGGAAATACTTTTGTAAACTGTGTTCCCCGAACTACCTGTTATAACTTCCTTCATAAATCCTTGATAAGAAATTTTATTATTAGTATAATCTGTTTTATAAAATGATTCTGAAGGATTAGATGGATATGGATTTATTGTGCCAGAAAAAGTTGAATTACTACTGTTAATACTATTAAATCGATTAAGGAAGTTTTCAAAATTTACACTATGAATATCAGAAATATCATCGCTTTTTTTGATAATCTTATTTGACTCTTGTTTCAAATTAGTATCATTTTGGCTTACTAATTTTTCTTCTCCTAGATAATTTCCGTTTTCAAAAATTCCTTTATTAATTCTTCCATCACTAAATGTAAAAATACCATAACCATGTGGTTTACCACTTAAAAGTTCACCAACATATTTATCTCCATTTTTATCAATATATGTTCCTTTTTTTAGTCTATCATCTATAAATTCCCCAATTAATTTATTTCCACTAAGAGTAAAAATTCCATTACCGTGTTTTTTACCATTTAAATATTCCCCAATATATTCATCCCCATCACTATATGTAAACGTGCCTTTACCATGAAAGTTTCCAGTTACCAATTCACCATCGTACTTATCCCCATTTTTAAATCTATAAATCCCATAACCGTGCATATAACCATTTACCCATTCACCCTCATATTTATCTCCGTTTTTATATATAAAGATTCCTTTACCATGTTGCTTTCCTTTTTGAAAATCGCCTTCATACTTGTCTCCTTCATCAGAAATAAAAGTGCCTTTTCCGTGAGAGTTCCCATTTAACCATTCGCCCACATAGGTTGCTCCAGTTTTGTATTTATATGTGCCTAATCCATTTTCACAATTACCCTTTAAACATTGAGAGAAAGTTGTAATATTTGTTATAAATAAAACAATAAATAATAATTTGCTTCTCATAATTTTAATTTTAAATTTCTCCAAATATAATAATTTTCTTATTGAATATTTTTAGAGTTATTAAATATTGATTTTCAATTATTTAATATACTAACTTAAATTTTAATTCAACGTTTTATTAACTTAATAACATATAAAACGAGGTTAAAAAACTCCCGTTTAAAACAAATAAAAAAAGTTGAGCATTCGGTTTTGCTCAACTTTTTGCTCAACTTTTTAATAAGAAACCCTTGTAAATACTGATACTTACAAGGGTTTTGTGGTGGTCCCACTTGGAATCGAACCAAGCACCTACTGATTATGAGTCAGTTGCTCTAACCGAATGAGCTATAGGACCTTTAACGAGGTGCAATATTACTACTATTTTTGATTCTCTGCAAATCTTTTTAAAAGGGATTCAGGATTAATTTCCGAATAAATTCAAACCTTCAATCCATTTACTTCATTTCCTGACAAAGCTCTATCAAAACGCCATTGGTAGTTTTTGGATGAAGAAAAGCAACTAATTTATTGTCGGCGCCTTTCTTAGGAACTTCATTTAAAACCACAAAACCTTCTTCTTTTAATCGTGCGATTTCCGAAACGATGTCTTCCACATCAAAGGCGATGTGGTGAATTCCTTCCCCCTTTTTCTCTAGGAATTTAGCAATTGGACTCTCGGGATTCGTAGCTTCCAGCAATTCAATTTTGTTAGGCCCATTCATAAAAAAGGAAGTTTTAACGCCTTCGCTTTCTACCATTTCCGATTTATAGGCTGGGGCGCCAAAGAGTTTTTCGAAAACCAAGTTCGAAACTTCAAGGCTGTTTACCGCAATTCCAATGTGTTCAATTTTTCTCATTTTAAATGCAATTTGATCGAACAAAGATAAAAAACTTTATCGCTTTGCACCTTTGAAACGCTAGAACTCAAAAAAATTGTATTTTTGCACTATGGAAACAAATAGACAGAAAAAAATAGGTGGCGTAATCCAAAACGATTTGGTGGATATTTTGCAAGGTGAAATTCGTAAAAATGGAATTTCCAACTTGATTATTTCCGTATCAAAAGTGGTCGTGACTTCTGATTTATCGGTTGCAACCGTTCATTTAAGTATTTTCCCACAAGAAAAAGCCGCAGAAACATTGGCCGCAATAAAATCTAATACCAAATTAATAAAACACGATTTGTCTCAGCGCGTACGACTGCAATTGAGAAAAGTACCTAATTTAACTTTCTTCATTGACGATTCCCTGGACTATATCGAGAAGATTGATAACGCCTTGGCGGCAAAAGAAAATCCAATCGAAAACCGCGATCTTTTAGAAAAACGAAGAGCAACCTAAATTGAACTTCCCTTATTACATAGCCAAGCGCTACCTGAAAAGTGCCAATAAAAATAATGCGATCAACATTATTAATGGCATTGCTTCGCTTGGAATTATTGTAAGCTCGATGGTTTTATTTGTAGTACTATCGATTTTTAGTGGGTTGGTGAATTTCAGTTTGTCTTTCAGTAATGACTTCGACCCCGATTTAAAAATCAATAGTACTTTAGGAAAATCCTATACCATTTCACCTACACAAGAGCAAAAAATAAAAGCTATTGATGGTGTGGCATCTTTCAGTAAAATAGTTGAGGAACGAGCACTTTTTATGTTTGATGGCAAAGAGCAATTTTCTTATTTGAAAGGCATAGATGCTGATTTTACCAAAGTGAGCAACGTTCAAAAAAGCTTGTTCAACGGACAATGGCTAAGCCCAAACACTTCGCAAGTAGTCGTGGGATATGGAATTTCCCAAAAGTTATCGCTAGGAATTTTCGATTTCAATAATCCGTTTGAGGTATTTGCACCAAAACCAGGAAAAGGAACTATAGAAAATCCTGACGATGCGTTTGTAAAAATCGGTTTAAACCCTGTTGGTATTTATGCCGTAAGCGAAGATTTAGATTCTAAATATGTCTTTGCAGATATTGATGTGGCACGAGAATTACTTGGCTTTCAACCCAACCAAATTACCACATTGGAATTAAAATTAAAACCCAATGCCGATGAAGATAAAGTAAAAGAGCAGCTACAAAATATCTTCAACAATAAAATTACAATTAAAAACAGAGCGCAACTCAATGACGCTTTATACAAAATGCTTAATACTGAAAATACTGCGATTTATTTGCTGTTTACCCTTGTTATTATTCTTACGTTATTTACCCTAGCGGGAGCAATTATCATGATGATTTTAGACAAACGCGGGAATTTAAAAACGCTCTATAATTTAGGATCAGAAGTCAAAGATTTGAGAAAAATATTCCTGCTCCAAGGGACATTACTCAGTATTTTGGGTGGCCTTTTTGGACTTTCAATTGGGGTGGTTTTGGTGTTAATCCAACAGCAATTTGAAGTAATTATGATTACGCCTTCACTAGCGTATCCAGTGGATTTTCTGTTTAAAAATGTGGTAATTGTTTTAGGAACAATCATCTCGTTGGGCTTTATCGCTTCGTTGATTGCGAGTAGCCGCGTGAGTAAGAAATTATTGGAATAGTTTACTTAAACCCGACAGGTTTTGAAAACCTGTCGGGTTTGTCAAGATTGTTTATAAAAATTGAAAATCCGCATAAACGTCCTCAATTTCATTTAAAGCGGCAAATAATTCCTCGGGAGTACTTAGCGTTACTAATTTCTGACGGTGTTCTTTAAACGATTGGATCCCTTTAAAATAATTGGCATAATGCGGTCTGGTTTCTACAATTCCGAGTCGTTCGCCTTTCCAATCCATCGCCCAAGTGAGGTGATTTCGGACTGCTTCCACTCGGTTAACGACAGTTGGTTTAGCCAAATGTTCTCCGGTTGCTAAATAGTGTTTTATCTCATTAAAAATCCATGGATAACCAATGGCAGCGCGACCAATCATAATTCCGTCCACACCGTATTCATTTTTAAATTTTAGTGCTTTTTCAGGAGAATCGATGTCGCCGTTTCCGAATATCGGCATGGTAATTCTAGGGTTGTTTTTCACTCTGGCTATGTGCGACCAGTCGGAATGACCTTTATACATTTGGGCGCGAGTTCGGGCATGAATGCTTAAGGCTGCCACGCCAATGTCTTGTAATCGTTCCGCAACCTCATCAATATTTATAGAAGAATCGTCCCATCCCAAACGCGTTTTTACGGTTACTGGCAAATCGGTGCTATCGATAACGGCTTGCGTTAATCGAATCATCAAATCGACATCTTTCAGTACTCCAGCTCCAGCGCCTTTGCAAACGACTTTTTTTACGGGACACCCGAAATTAATATCGATAATATCAGGATTTACGGTGCTTACAATTTTTGAGGAAAGCGCCATGGCTTCTTCATCACCACCAAAAATTTGAATTCCAACGGGGCGTTCATAATCGAAAATATCCAATTTCATGCGGCTTTTAATAGCGTCGCGAATCAATCCTTCTGATGAAATAAATTCAGAATACATTAAATCGGCTCCGTGTTGCTTGCACAATCTTCGAAATGGTGGATCGCTAACGTCTTCCATTGGCGCGAGAAGTAGTGGGAAATCGGGTAATATTATGTTGCCTATTTTTGGCATAATTGAAATATTTTTGCAAAGATAGCGGTTTTAAGAGAATAGAAAATAGAATATATCATAAAGACCAATTTCAACTATTTGAAAGTGCTGAATTTAAACTATATTTGCAAATTAATTGCGTGAGGGATAGCAGTGAAAATCCCACGCTTTTTTGCGTGGATTGCAACGAATAGCCCGACCCGGAGTTTTTACGGAGGGTCACGCCCAGAAATAAATTGGGTAAACCAAATAAAATTGACACTAACAAAGCATGAAACACATAAGGAATTTTTGCATTATTGCACACATCGACCACGGGAAAAGTACGCTTGCTGACCGATTATTGGGGGCTACCCAAACGGTTACGGCTCGTGAGGAGAAGGCGCAATTGCTGGATAATATGGACTTGGAGCGCGAGCGTGGGATTACCATTAAAAGTCACGCGATTCAAATGGAGTACAAATACAAAGGCGAAGATTATATTTTGAATTTGATTGATACTCCCGGCCACGTTGATTTTTCCTATGAAGTTTCTCGATCTATTGCCGCTTGTGAAGGCGCGCTTTTGATTGTTGATGCGGCACAAAGTATTCAGGCACAAACGATATCCAATTTGTATTTGGCGCTAGAAAACGACTTAGAGATTATTCCTGTTTTAAATAAAGTAGATTTGCCAAGCGCTAATCCTGAAGAGGTTAGCGATGATATTGTAGATTTATTAGGTTGTAAAATAGACGAGATTATTCACGCTTCGGGTAAAACTGGTTTGGGTGTGGAGAATATTTTAGCAGCCATAATCGAAAGAATTCCTCCTCCAAAAGGAAACGTTGACGAACCATTACAAGCCTTAATTTTTGACTCCCACTACAATCCGTTTCGTGGGATTGAGGTTATTTTTCGTGTGAAAAACGGTCAAATTAAAAAAGGTCAGAAAATAAAATTCATGGCTACCGGAAACGAGTATTTTGCAGATGAAATTGGTACTTTGAAATTAAATCAAGTGCCAAAACAAGTTATTTCTGCTGGCGATGTGGGGTATTTAATTTCTGGAATAAAAGAGGCAAAAGAAGTAAAAGTAGGTGATACTTTAACCGATGCGAAAACGCCAACTACCAATATGATTACAGGATTTGAAGATGTAAAACCGATGGTTTTTGCTGGAATTTATCCTGTAGATACAGAAGATTTTGAGGAATTACGAAACTCAATGGAGAAATTACAATTGAACGATGCTTCGTTGGTTTTTGCTGCTGAAAGTTCTGCCGCTCTAGGATTTGGTTTCCGTTGTGGATTCTTAGGAATGTTGCACATGGAAATTATTCAAGAACGCTTGGAGCGTGAGTTTGATATGACCGTAATTACGACGGTTCCTAACGTTTCTTACTTGGCTTACACTAAAAAAGAACCTGAAACCGCTATTATAGTTAATAATCCATCGGACTTGCCGGAGCCTTCAAAATTGGAACGCGTAGAAGAGCCATATATTAAAGCAACCATTATTACCAAAGCTGATTTTGTGGGTAATGTGATGAGTTTGTGTATTGAAAAAAGAGGGGTGATTACCAATCAAACGTACTTGACTACGGAACGAGTAGAATTGAATTTTGATATGCCATTGGCAGAAATAGTATTTGATTTTTACGACCGATTGAAAACCGTTTCTAAAGGGTATGCGTCTTTTGATTATTCACCAATTGGTATGCGAACTTCGAAATTAGTTAAGCTAGATGTGTTGTTAAACGCACAATCTGTAGATGCACTTTCGGCGTTAATTCATGAAAGTAACGCGTACAACATTGGTAAAAAAATGTGTGAAAAATTACGTGAATTGATCCCAAGACAGCAATTTGATATTCCAATTCAAGCGGCAATTGGTGCAAAAATCATTGCTCGTGAAACGATAAAAGCCTTGCGTAAAGACGTTACTGCCAAATGTTATGGTGGTGATATTTCCCGTAAACGTAAATTATTGGAAAAACAGAAAAAAGGTAAAAAACGCATGCGATTGGTTGGAAACGTTGAGATTCCTCAAGAGGCATTTATGGCGGTTTTGAAGTTGAATGACTAGTATAAATGGCTTCGTGCCACAAAATGATATAATGAAACCTGATAATGAAAATTGTCAGGTTTTTTTATTTTCTTAAAATAAAATTAAGATGGTTTACGTTAAATAAAAAAGCGTAACTTTAACTCAATAAAAACTACGCCATGAAAATTAAGTATTTCATATTGTTCTTTCTATTAACATTGAAATCATTTTCTCAAGGCATTGTTGTGGACACTACCTCTCTTTCAATTCCACAATTGATTCGAACCGTTTTAATGCCCAACTCCTGTTCCAACGAAACTAATTTTGTTTTTTCTTCACGACAAGGGATCGGTAAATTCACGAATGCAAATCCTAGTTTCCCTTTTTCTGATGGAATTATTATTCGAAATGGAATTGCAAAATATACAGAGGGAACGTATACCGGGCTCAATTTAAGCAGTCAATTAAACAACTCCGGAGATCCGAATTTACAGGTTATTAGTAACAGTAGTTTGCAAACTGGAGCAATAACCGATGTGGGTTTTATCCAATTTGATTTTACCCCGATATCTAGCAGCTTTAGCTTTGACTTTGTTTTTGCCTCCAATGAATATGGTCAATACCAATGTGGATTCAGCGATGTTTTTGCATTTATTTTAACCGACTTAACAACAAATACGCAAACTAATTTAGCCGTTATTCCAAGTACAACAACTCCGGTTTCTGTAAAAAACATTCGAGATTCAGCTTATAATAGTTCGTGTACTTCAAATAATCCGAGTTTGTTTGCTCGCTATAATGTTACCAATCCCGCAACCTCAGCAATTAATATGAAAGGGGAAACGGTATTATTAAACGCTTCATCGCCAGTGATTCCAAATAGAACATATAGAATAAAATTAGCTATTGGAGATTATTTTGATGGAAGTTACGATTCTGCAGTATTTATTAAAGGCGGAAGTTTTACAACCTATACCGACTTAGGACCTGATTTAGCCATTTGCCAAGGTGAAAATGTGGTTTTATCAAGTGGAATAAATCCTCCTTATATTGTTTCTTGGACGCTTAATGGGAATGTTATTGCTGGTCAAAATGGAACCACGCTAACTGTAAATCAGCCAGGAACCTACGGCGTTATTGGAACGTTACCTAATTCAGGTTGTCAAATTACCGATGAAGTTATTATTTCAAATCTCTCCATGAGTTCGTTTAATAATTTATCTGTTTGTAATTCTGGAGCAGCAACTTATCAATATGATTTAACGCAAAACACTATTGCTACATTAGGGTTGAACCCAGCTGAATATTCCATTTTATACTTTGGATCTTTGGCTGCAGCCAATGCTAATTCGCCTCAAATTCCACTTAATCAACTGACGTCTTATACAAGTGCAGGCGGACAAACGATCTATGTGAAAGTGATGCATTTGACCAACGGAAATTACATTTGTAGTAACTTATTATCTTTTGATTTATTAGTAAATGCACCATTTATTGCATTATCACCAAATAATATTCCGCTTTGTGCCGATGCTAGTGGAAGTTCAACAACTGATTTAACAGGTCAAAACAATCTAATTTTAAACGGGCAGCTTAGCGCAGATTATACCATTAGTTATTTTAGTTCACAAGCAGATGCTCAAAATAATACCAATCCAATACAAACTTCAAATGCCTATGTAACCACTTTAGCCCAATCTCCACAAACGGTTTGGGTGAGAATGAATTCTGTATTAAATCCAAGGTGTTTTGATGTTACCCGTTTCACAATTACTGTTTTTTCAAAACCATTAGTTGATACCATTCCAAGTGTAATTGAATGTCACAGTTATTTTTTACCAGTAATTACCAATGGAAATTATTACACTGGCCCAAATGGAACAGGAACAATGCTTCAAGCTGGTTATGAAATTCTTGTCCCAGGAACTTATTATATTTTTAATGGTCCCACGGCACAAGGATGTAAAAACGAAAGTACTTTTACTGTAACTTTAGTGGATCAACTTGTATTTCCTTTAAATGGTTGTGGAGTGTATATAATTCCCTCTCCTGTAATCGGTAATTTTTACACCGGCCCTGGAGGAACTGGAACACAATTAGCCGGGGGTTCTTCAATAAATAGTAATCAAACTATATATTATTATGCCGTTATAAATAGTGTTGTATGTAGAGATGAAGCTTTAAATATATCCGTTTTTCCTTGGTCCGCAGTTGATACTTTGCAAAATGTAACCACATGTAATAGTTATGCTTTGCCAACAATTGTAAACGGCGGTTTCTATACCCTGCCTGGCGGACAAGGAACAAACTTATTTTCAGGTAATCCAATTAATACTACTCAAACCATTTATATTTATTCCAATGATGGACGATGTGCAAATGAAACTTCCTTTGTGGTAACTATTATTGATACCTCTATTTATTCAACTGTAATTAGCTGCGGTAGTTTTACTTTGCCAGCAATATCCCTCGGAAATTATTATACTCACCCGATGGGCGCTGGAACTATAATTCCTGCTGGAACAAGTATTACCTCTTCGCAAGTGGTTTATTATTATGCGCCAATAACAACTACTCCAAATTGTACCGATTTATCAAATTACAACATTACCATTCTTCCGTTGCCTACAGTCGATGCTCCTGCAAATCGTTTAGAATGTGAAAGTTACGTTTTACCTGCTTTAACAAATGGAAATTATTTTAGTTCTTCGGGAGGCGTAGGTCCTTTAAATGCAGGTGATGTAATTTCTTCAAGTCAAACCCTTTTTGTATATGGAGTTTCGAATCTTGGTTGTCCGCTAGAAAATTCTTTTACCATTACAATTCGACAAAAACCAGTAGTTGATATTTTTACGGATGTATTTGCTTGTTCTGATTTTACACTTCCTCCACTAACGAATGGAAATTATTATACTGCTCCAAATGGCCCAAATGGAACTGGAAGCTTAATTCCTTATGGAACTATAATTAATACAAGTCAAAGGATTTATATTTATAATGCTTGGCCCGATTTCCCTTCCTGTAGCAATGAAAGTTTCTTTAATTTTGATTACAGCGCAATTGATGTTGGAACCTATTCAGATATAAATGTATGTGATCGATATACTCTTCCCGCACTCACAGTTGCTGGTGCTGGATACTATTCTCAACCCAATGGAGTTAATCCAATTTCGGTGGGAAGTGTAATTACAACATCTCAAAGAGTTTACGTTTATAAAAAGGTTGGAACCCGATTAACTTGTTCTGATGAAGCCGATTTTATGGTGAATATATCTAATACACCTGTTTTACCAAATTACCCAAATGTTTCGGGTTGCGGAAATTATATTTTAGGAGCATTGCCTCCAGGTGCAAATTATTTTTCTGGTCCAAATGGTTCTGGAACAACTTATGCGGTTGGACAAAGTATTACCAATACGCAACAGATTTATGTTTACTCTGAATCACCAACAAATTCAACTTGTTTTAATCAGCAAACTTTTACCATTTCAATCTTTCCGTTTAAAAATCTTCTAATTAATGGCGGGACTATTTGTGTTGACAATGTAACGGGAGCACTAATTCAATCTTGCATATTAACCTCTGGGTTAAACCCAATAACATATACCGTAAATTGGTATTTAAATGGGGTTTTAATGGGGACTGGCCCCAATTATAATGCTGTTCAAGATGGAACTTACGATGTTGTTATCGTGAAAAACACCCCTACTATTGGTCCAGACTGTGGTTATAATCCTACCGCTGTAACGGTAGTGAAATCGAGCGCTCCTATTGCAAATTTAATCATTTCTGGAGTTTTTGATGATGTTATTAATATTACTGTAAATATTACTGGAGGTTTTGGAGATTACGAATTTCAAATGGATAATGGTTCCTTCCAATCAGACCCTATATTTTACGATGTTCCGTCAGGCATGCACATCATTAATATAAAAGATACTAAAGGAAATTGCAGTCGGATTTCATTGATTGCGCACATCATTAAATATCCAAATTATTTTACTCCAAATGGCGATAGTTACCATGATACTTGGAATATTACCGACTTGTCTTTTCAATCTGATGCCTTTATTTACATTTACGACCGGTATGGAAAATTCATAAAAGAATTAAAAACCAATGGCCCGGGTTGGGATGGTAATTTGAATGGAAATCCTTTGCCGTCAAGCGATTATTGGTTTCAGGTTTTTTACAATTACAATAATTCGCCACAGGTTTTCAAATCGCACTTTAGTTTGAAACGATAACTACAGTTTTTTTATTACATAAGTAACCATTCCCCAAATAATCAACTGGTTTTCTTCGGTCACTTTTATAGGAGAATAATTAGAATTTTCTGGCATTAGAAAAAGGCAATCTTGCTCTACAAGAATTCGTTTTACGGTGAATTCGCCGTCTATAAAACAAATAGCGATTTTGTTGTTTTGAGGTTCTAAACTTCGGTCAACAACCAACACATCTTTGTCGTTTATTCCTGCATCAATCATAGAATTCCCTTTCACTTTTATGTAAAAAGTAGCCAATGGATTTTCGCTTAACTCTTTATTTAAGTCGATACTGGTTTCCATGAAATCGGCAGCTGGAGATGGAAATCCAGCAGAAACGCCTTCTTTTACAAAAGGAATTCTTAAATCACTTTCAAAATCGGGAAGGAAAAAAGTGAGTTTGTTGTTTTTCTTTATTGACATTTTACCTCAAGAATATCGTTGAAATTAGTAGTGTATTTTGGTGACAAATGATTTTGTCGCATGTTCCAAGTAAGATTCAAATTTTGCGATGCCAACTTGACTTTTTTATCGCCCATTTTTTTATTCAGAAAATCCATCGAACGCATTAAAGCCAAATGTTTCGGATTTTCTTCTTCAAATAATTGAAATTGTTTTTGATCTTCAGGGATGAATTCGGTTACAATTACACCTGCTTTTTTAAACTTTACATTTTCATTTCCGTGAAGCAATTTTTTTAATATATCTATTGCAATATTTGAAATAGTTAAGGTAGAATTGGTTGCAAATGGCAAAGTAACCGCCATGTTAAAATAATATTTTGACGTTTTAACGGTATGTCTATCGATCACCAACATCACAATAATAGTGTGGCAACACGAATTTTGGTTCCTCAATTTCTCAGCACAAATAGCAGCAAAAGTAGCCACTCGCTCTCGCAATAAATCGAAATCGGAAATTTGTTTTGGGAAACTTCTTGTAGTCGAAATACTTTTTTTTGCGTTTGGAATAGGTTCTAAATCTAACACCGATTTTCCTTCCAATTCGTATTTCAAACGAAGTCCTACCACGCCAAGTTCTTTTCGAATCCAAGACTCCTGATGCGGCTGAATGAAATCGAAAGCCGTATTGATATTTCGAAGTTTTGCTTTCTTAGTTGTTCTATTTCCAATGCCCCAAACGTCTTCAATTTTCGTCCATTTAAGTGCTTTAATCCTTTTTTCGTCAGTATCGATAGTGTACACTCCTGAAGTGCGATCTTGAAATTTTTTAGCAATTTTGTTGGCTACTTTTGCCAATGCTTTCGTGGGTGCAAAACCAACGCAAACGGGAATTCCAACCCATTTTTGAATTCTGCTCTTCATCGCAATTCCATACGAATCGTAATCTGAAATTGACATTCCGTCAAAATTAAGAAACGCTTCGTCGATGCTGTAAATTTCTAAATTCGGCGAAAACTGTGCTAAAATTTTCATTACACGATTACTTAAATCGCCATATAACACATAATTTGAAGAAAAAACTTCAATGTTTTTTTCTTTTACTAGGTCTTTAATTTGAAATAATGGAACGCCCATTGAAACACCAGCAGCCTTAGCTTCGTTGCTTCTGGAAATTACACATCCATCGTTATTGGATAATATAACAACCGGTTTTCCGTTGAGTTTCGGTTGAAAAACACGTTCGCAGGAAGCATAAAAATTGTTACAATCGACTAAAGCATACATACTACAAACTTACAGAATAAGTTGGTTTTGTATAACTTCAAAAAAGAGAATTTTTCGGATTGTTAATAAATAAATTACTAGCAGCCGCAATCGTTTGGACCGCACTTTTTAGAGGTATTTTTCTTGAAAAAGAATTTCTTTGTTAAATAACCCAGCGCCAATCCTAAAGCGATAAATGCAATTATTTCTTGTGCCATTTTGTAGTTATTTTAAAATTTGAAATGCTAGTAAAGCCACAATATAAGCCAATCCACTCATGAAAACAAGTTGCGCCAAAGGCCATTTCCAAGTGTTGGTTTCCTTTTTAGTAATCGCTAAGGTACTAGCGCATTGCATGGCAAAAGCATAAAAAAGTAATAATGAAATTCCAGTTGCAAAATTGAATATTTTAGCTCCAGTTTCAGTGTTAATTTCGGCGCCCATTTTGTTTTTTATGGTATTGTCATTTCCGTTATCTCCAACGCTATAAATGGTGGCTAAAGTCCCTACAAAAACCTCCCTTGCGGCAAATGAACTAATAATGGCTATCCCAATTTTCCAATCGTAGCCCAAAGGTGAAATAGCAGGTTCTATCGCTTTCCCCATTATTCCAATGTAGGAATTTTCTAATTTATAAGCGGCCACTTTATCCTTCAATTCTAATTTTGATAACGTGCTATTTGAATTTTCAGCCGTAATAATCGCCTCGGCATCATTGAATTTCTTTCCTGGTCCATAAGACGCCAAAAACCATAATACAATTGAAATGGCAAGAATTATTTTACCAGCTCCAAAAATAAACGAACGCGTTTTTTCAATCACATTGATAGCGACATTCTTGAACATTGGCAATTTATAGTTTGGCATTTCAACTACAAAAAATGTTTTGCCTTTTATTTTTAGAATTTTATTTAAAATATAAGCTGAGAAAATCGCCATTCCAAATCCCAAAAGATAAAGCAACATTAAAGTTAATCCTTGCAAATTGAATACTCCAAAAACACGTATGTCAGGAATAACCAAGGCAATAATAATAGCATAAACTGGTAATCTTGCAGAACAAGTGGTGAATGGCGTTACGAGAATAGTAATCAATCTTTCCTTCCAATTTTCAATATTTCTTGTAGCCATAATTGCCGGGATAGCACAAGCAGTTCCAGAAATTAGTGGAACAACACTTTTTCCCGAAAGGCCAAACCTTCTCATTAATTTATCCATCAAAAAAACCACACGGCTCATATAACCGCTTTCTTCTAAAATAGAAATAAACATAAATAAGAAAGCTATTTGTGGAATAAAAATTAAAATCCCCCCAATTCCTGGAATGATTCCTTGTGAAATTAAATTGGTTAAAACACCCGCCGGTAATGATTCACTTGCATACAAACTAAGATCTGCAAAAGTGGTGTCTATAAATTCCATCGGGACTTTCGACCATTCGAAAATAGACTGAAAGATGAAAAATAAGATACCGAAAAAAATGCAATAGCCCCAAAATTTATGGGTTAAAACTCGATCTAATTTGCTTCGGAAATCTTTTGCAATCGAAGAATCGATAGTAAGTCCAACTTTTAGAATGTCATTTATAAATTGGTATCTTTTTATGGTTTCCTTTTGTTGCAATCGCTTCAAATCGGAATGTGATTTGGTATAAGAATTTTGAATTTCATTTCTATCCAAATTTAAAAAGTTCACATCCTGAGTAATTACCAGCCACAATTTATAAAGCAATTGCGTTGGAAATGTTTTTTGCAACGTTTCAAAATAGTCCGGATCAATGGTTGATGCATTCAAACAAGGCTCTGTAGAAAGGGACTTGTAATTGATAATTAACTCTTTCAATTCTTCAATTCCAGTTCCTTTTCTAGTACTTATTAAGACGATTTTGGTTTTAAACTGCTCTTCCAAATAAGGAATATCAAGTGAAATACCTTTGAATTTCATTCTATCTGCCATATTTATGACTAATATCGTAGGTATTTCAAGGTCTTTAATTTGGGTAAAAAGCAATAAATTACGTTTCAAATTTTCAACATCGGTAACTACAAGAGCAACATCGGGAAATAATTTATCGTTTTTATTTAATAGCAATTCAATCACCACATTTTCATCGATTGAACTGGCATTCAAACTATAAGTCCCAGGTAAATCGAGAATATTAGCTTTGATTTTAGATGTTAATTTACAAAATCCAATCTTTTTTTCAACAGTAATTCCAGGGTAATTCCCAACTTGCTGGTTCAAACCTGTCAATTCATTAAAAACAGAAGTTTTACCCGTATTTGGATTTCCAATTAAAGCGACATTTATGTTGTTACTGCTCATTTTGAGTTGGCGTTTAGAATTTCAACCTCAATTTCATTTGCAGTTTCTATTCGAATTGCAAGATGTGAGCCATTAATATTTAAATAAAGTGGGTCTCCAAAAGGAGCAATCTGAAGTAATTGAACCGTATTTCCCGGCAAACACCCCATTTCCAATAGCTTCAATGGAATAGAGTCAATATCAAAATCCTTGATAATTGCCGTTTCGCCTTTTTTGAGAGAATTTATTGTAGTTCGCAAACCTTATTTAGATTGAATTTAGATTACAAAAGTAAATATAAAATTATTCAATCAAATGATAATTATCAGTTTTATGACATTTTTAGGGTTTAGAAATCGCCTTTTATTGAGTGCACAAAAAATTGATGTCTTCGATTAATCTTTCGATGTCTTCTTTTTTCGTTCCATCATAGAAACCTCTTACCCGCCTTTTTGAATCTACCAATACAAAGTTTTCGGTGTGAACCATATCGTATAATTCTTCGGGTTTACCCAATTTTACTGCCAAATAGGACTTTCTCGCCATAGCATAAATTTGCTTTTTATCGCCAGTTACCAAATTCCATTTTCCATCAATCACTCCGTTTTTTTTGGCATATTCTTTTAAAACTGCCACGCTATCTGTTTCAGGAAAAACAGTGTGAGATAGCAACATCACTTTAGGATTATTGATAAATGCTTTTTGAACTTCTACTAAATTAGTGGTCATTTTTGGACAAATAGAACCGCAAGTGGTAAAGAAAAAATCGGCTACATAAATTTTACCTTCATACTCTTTTTGGGTAATTATTTCCCCATTTTGATTGGTAAATGAAAAATCTGCAATAGAATGGTATTTACTAATATATTGTACTGTTGAATCTACCAATTCCGGATTTACCATCGAAGGATTATAAATTGGTAGCATTTTCTTTGGCTTTAAAGCCGAATAAAATAAGGTTAAAATTATTGCAGAAAGCACAATTACAATAAGCAAAAACCACTTGTATTTTTTGAAAAAAGATAGCATTGAAATTTTTTTACAAATTTACAAAAGTTAAACACATTAGAATTTATTTTTAAGATCCATTTACTATAATTTAACAATATTAATATGTAATTGCTTTGTATAATTATTTAATTGAAATAAAATTGACTAATTTTGAATAAAATAAAAGCAATATGAAAAAAATACTACTTATATCAGCCTTTTTATGCACTTTTTTAGGATTTTCACAATTTAATCCTTCCGCTCCTTGGATGGATGAATTAGCTGAAAATCGTAATAATAACGAAAAAACGCTAACAGAATTAGTAAATTCATTTAACACTTATTGGTCTTTTCATGATAAAAATCGAAAAGGGAGTGGTTACAAACCTTTTATGCGCTGGGTAGAACATTGGAAAAATGCAACCAACGACCAAGGGTATGTGATTTCGGCACAAGAACTTTGGACAGCGTGGGAGCAAAAAAACCAAGCAAAATTAAATAATAACAACTTACTCAGATCGCTTCCTCCATGTAATTGGACGCCTATCGGGCCAATACAAAATGCATCTCCACAATCTATTCAAGCAAGAGGGAGAGTAAACGTGGTTTGTGTAGATCCATTAAATCCAAATACTATCTACTTTGGAGCTCCTTCTGGAGGAATTTGGAAGTCCACAAATGCCGGAGAATCATGGGCGCCTCTATCAGATTATCTACCACAAATTGGCGTTTCAGGAATCGCTATTGATCCTAATAATTCAAATATAATTTATATTTCAACTGGAGATAAAGACGCTTCCGATTCTTACTCTGTTGGAGTATTAAAGTCTGTTGATGGAGGTACAACCTGGTCAACTACTGGATTAACATTTAATAATTCGTTTAAAGGCGCCGGCGATATAATAATAAACCCAACAAACAGTCAAATGTTATGGTGCGCAACCAGCACAGGTTTATTTAGAACACTTAATGGTGGTACAAGTTGGACAAACCAATTGTCGGGTAACTTTACTCAAGGTACTTTAAGAATAAAACCAAATGACCCAACAGTAGTATATGTTAGTTCTCGTAATAAATTTTATAAATCTATTGATTCAGGAGCCACTTTTTTAAATACCGGAGTCGCAGGATTGCCAGCAAATTCAGGTAGATTGATATTTGATGTTACTGCAGCAGATCCAAATCTTGTTTATTGCCTTTCTGCTGGAACAAGTCCAAATTATGCTTTTCAAGGAATTTATAAGTCAACTGATGCGGGGATAACCTTTGTAAATGCTGGATTAACAGCTGATGTTTTAGAAAGCACGCAAGCCTGGTATGATTTAGCTTTTTGTGTGTCTCAAACAAATGCAAATGAACTTTACTCGGGATGTCTTAATGTTTGGGCATCTACTGACGGAGGAGCAACAGCTACAAAATTAAATAGCTGGAGTACTTACTCATCAAGTTTTACTCATGCTGATATTCATTTTCTAAAATTCATAAATAATAAATTGTATTGCGGAAGTGATGGTGGGATTTATGTTTCGGAAGATGGCGGATTAGTTTTTAATGATATTACTGGACAAGCACAAATTGGTCAGTTTTATAAAATATCTGTTTCAAAACAAACTTCTTCAAAAATAACTGGAGGTCTTCAAGACAATGGTGGATTTTTCCTAAATAATAATCTTTGGCAAAGTTACCATGGTGGCGACGGTATGGACAATGCTATCGATCCTTCAAATAATAATAAAGCCTATGGATTTGTTCAAAATGGAATCTCTTTCTATGGAATTACTTCCTTAACTAACCCTGTTCGTAGGTATACTCCTGCGCCAACAGTTAATGGAACTTCCTTACAAGGGGAATGGGTAACTCCGTTGAGAGTGAATAGTGTAGGAGAAGTTTTTTCAGGTTACAATGATTTATATAGATTAACAAATAATGTTTGGATATTAAGAAATCCATCAACTATTGGCGATTCAACCGTTAATATCAATCTAATTTCAGTTGATCCAAGCAATAATGATAATATGTATATTTCAAAATCAAACCAAATATACAAAAGCACCGACAGAGGAATTTCTTTTTCGCTTTTATATACCGCATTATCAAGAGTAACTTCAATAACTGTACATTCATCAAATAGTGAAATTATCTATATCACCACTTCAGGAACATCTGGAGATGCATTTGTTTCAACTGATGGAGGAAATTCATTCTCAGCAATTGCGCCTGGATTACCTGCAATTGGGAAAAACATAATTGTTCATCAGGGACAAAATTCTTTAAATCCACTATATGTGGGAACTACACTTGGAGTATTTTACAAAGATGATTCTATGGCAACTTGGGCAAATTTTGATGATAATTTGCCTAATGTTTCAGTAACCGATTTGGAAATTAATTTAGTAGATTATAAAATAATTGCCGGGACCTACGGAAGAGGCGCTTGGCAATGTAGTATTCCTACTCAAAGTAGTCTTGCAAACGAGCCTTTTGAAATGGAAAATATTGCTATTTATCCAAACCCAAATAAAGGGATTTTTAATGTTTCAATGGGAACAATTACTCCAAAAACAATTCTTGTATACGATTTAATTGGTAAAATAGTCTACTCTAAATCCGAATTTGAAAATAATCAAAGCAACGTATTATTCGATATTTCTGACGTTTCCGCTGGTGTTTATTTTGTGAAAATTGTTTCAGAAAATAAAAGCGTAACGAAAAGAATCATAAAAAACTAACTAATCCAATTTCAATATAATAAATCCCAATCGCATAAGTGTGGCTGGGATTTTTATTTATACTGTTTTAACAATTATTAAAAAAATATTCAATATTTTTGAAGTCTAACTAAATAGTAACTAATTATGAAACTTAATTTTAATAAGACATTGTTGTACGTTATTCCAGTACTGATTGGATTATCGGCGAATGCACAAAAAGAGGCCTCTCAAAAAACCCCTGGAATAAACGTTCCTTTTATGGATAAATCGGTGAAGCCAAGTGAAGATTTTTTCAAATTTGTGAATGGAACTTGGTTAAAGAACACGGAAATTCCTGCTGACAAAACCCGTTGGGGAAGTTTTGATGAATTACGTCAAAATACCGATAAAGATGCCTTAGCTATTTTAAAAGAGGCGTCAAAAAATCCGAAATACAAATCAAATACCGATCAAGGTAAAGCGATTATTATGTACAAAGCTGCAATGGATACTGTGGCAAGAAACAAACAAGGAATTACTCCACTAGCACCTTATTTGGCTAAAATTAATGCGGTGAAAAACATCAAAGATTTACAAAAATTGATGATGGAAACTGAAGCACAAGGCGGAGGTGTTGGATTTTTTGGAATCGGAATTGGTGCCGATGAAAAAAATAGTAATCGAAATGTAGTTAGTGTTGGTCCAGGTAGTTTGGGATTGCCAGACAGAGATTACTACGTATCTGAAGACAAAGATTCTAAAGAAAAACGCGAGAAATATGTTCTTCACGTTGCAAAAATGTTACAATTTTTAAATGAATCTCCAGAACAAGCTAAAGCAAATGCAGAAAAAATTATAGCATTAGAAATCCAAATGTCTAAACCAAGATTGGACCGTGTGGAGCGAAGAGATAGTAAAAAACAATACAATCCAACTGCAATTGCCGATTTGCAAAAAATGCTTCCTTCAATAGATTGGAATACTTATATCAAAGGAATTGGAATTACTAAAATTGATACTATTATCGTTTCTCAACCAAGATACATGAGTTCGTTACAAACTTTATTCACTGAGAATAAAGTAGACGATTGGAAGGCTTACATGCGTTGGATGTTGTTAAGAGGGGCTTCAAGCCAATTATCTACAACTATTGAAACTGCAAACTGGGAGTTTTACGGAAAAACTTTAACAGGAGCTTTAAAACAAAGACCTCGTCAGGAAAAAGCTTTACAAGTTGTTAATGGAACTGTTGGAGAAGCCTTAGGAAAATTATACGTTGAAAAAATGTTCCCAGCTGAAGCCAAAGAAAAAGCGATGAAGATGATTAAAAACGTAATGAGAGCCTATGAAATTAGAATCAATAATTTGACTTGGATGTCAGCTGAAACTAAAGCAAAAGCGGTTGAAAAGTTGAATAAATTGACTATAAAAATAGGTTACCCTGACAAATGGGAAGATTACTCTGCTTTAGTAGTAAAAAGTCCTGAAGATGGAGGAAGCTATTTTCAAAACGTAAGAAATATTTCTAACTGGCGTTGGGCGAAAGAATTAGATAAATTAGGTAAGCCAGTTGATAAAACAGAATGGGGAATGTCACCTCAAACGGTAAACGCTTATTACAATCCTTCTTACAACGAAATTGTATTCCCAGCAGCAATCCTACAACCACCTTTTTACAATTACCAAGCAGACGAAGCTGTAAATTACGGTGGAATTGGTGGAGTAATCGGGCATGAAATTTCTCACGGTTTTGATGATCAAGGAGCGACTTATAATGCAGATGGAAATTTAATTGACTGGTGGACAGCTGAAGATTTATCAAAGTTTACCTCTTTAGGCGGAGCACTTGCTGATCAATATTCTGCATTAGAACCATTGCCAGGAACTCACGTAGATGGTAAATTTACATTAGGAGAAAATATTGGTGATTTGGGTGGAGTAAATGCGGCTTACGACGGATTACAATTGTATTTGAAAGAAAATGGAAATCCGGGTTTAATTGATGGTTATACTCCAGAACAACGTTTTTTTATCTCTTGGTCTACAATTTGGAGATCTAAAATGAGAGACGAAGCGTTGAAAAATCAAGTGAAAACAGATCCGCATTCTCCAGGAATGTACCGCGCTTATGTGCCAATTCAAAACGTTGATGCTTTCTATTCTGCATTTGACATTAAAGAAGGTGACGGAATGTTTGTAGCTCCTGAAAAAAGAGTTAAAATTTGGTAATAACCAATTTATATAAATTTATAATCCCATTTTGTATTTCAAAATGGGATTTTTTTATGCCTTTTTAGAATTTTGAAAGGATCTATTTACCAAATAAAGTCCGAATAAAGTGATTGTTCCACCAACAGCAATTGCTAACGATAATGGTTCTCCAAAAATATAAGCACCTAAAAGAACCGCAATTATTGGATTGATATAAGCGTAAATACTATTGATTTCTGCAGGCAAATGTTGCAAAGCATAAATGTAGGCTATGAAGGTTAGCACCGATCCAAAAATAACCAAATAACCAATTGAAACCCACGAAATAACTGGAATAGTAGATAAACTCACCGCCGATCCCGTAGCGCCTAAATAGGCAAAAAGGAAAATACTTGAAATAAACATTTGGATTCCCAAACTAAAATAAGGGTTAAAACTTGCCGCTTTTTTCTTAGTATATAAGGTAGCAAAAGCCCAAGTTAATGTTGAAATTATGGATATTATTATGCCAAATCGGAAATCAAAAATCAAGAAATCACTTAAATGTTCGTAGAAAATTACACACACACCCGCAAATCCTACAATCAAACCTACAATTGCGAGTTTTACTAATTTTTCGCCTCTAAACAAACTAATAATTACCACCCAAAGCGGAACCAAAGCACCAATAATTGCTCCCAAACCACTGCTTATGTATTTCACTCCCCAAGTGCTTAAACCGTTGCTTAAAACAAAATTCAAAATACTCAATATGATAATCGTTTTCCATTGTTTGCCTTTCGGCCAAGGGGTTTTCTTAAATAAAAAATAAGACAAATATAAAGTGGCGCCTAAAAATTGGCGAATAGCTGCAAGCTGTAACGCGGGCATGTACTTCACCCCTTCTTTTGATGCAATCCAAGTAGTTCCCCAAAAAAAACTCACCCAACAAAGTGCCAAAATTGGCAATCCTATTGAAGTAATTTTCGAATGAATTTTAGATTTTAATTTTTGTATCAACTATAAACTTCCTTTTTTGAATTGGTATTTCAAAACAATCTCCAATTTATCAGATAAAATGGTTTTCCCAATTGATGGTTTTGAATGCGTAAAGATAGGAGGTTCCAAATTATATTCTTTTGCTTTTTGAGAATAATACTCTTCACGTCTTGGATGAAAAGGAGCAACTGCATTGAACGTTTCTTGCCAACAATTACTTTCAATGATTTTTAAAATAATTCCAATGCAATCTTCTTGATGAATCAAATTTATTGGCGCATCTGGGTTTTCAATATTACTTCTCCCAGCTAAAAAATAAATAGGATGACGGTCTTCACCAATGAGCCCGCCAAAACGTAAAATGGTAGTTTCAAAATGAGAATTTTCTTGTAATAATTTCTCACAATCTAGCAATTGCTTGCCACTTTCGGAATCTGGATTTGGAATGGTTTCTTCAGTTACAACTTGGTCATCATCAGAATAAACAGAAGTAGAACTCACGAAAAGCACTTTTTGAATTCCCGATTTTTCAATAAATGGAAGGAAGGTTTCTATTTTAGAAACAAAATTTTCAGTGGAATTCCCTCTTAATTTAGGCGGAATATTAATTATTAAAACTTGGCTTTGATCCAAGAATTGATCAACATCCCCATTGATGCCGTTTTCTCCTATTTCGATCAAAAAAGGAGTTATTCCAGCGTTTTCCAGCGCGGTTAATTTATCAGTTGAAGTCGTCGAACCCTTGACCGAAAATCCATTTTCTATTAAGGCTTTCGCTAAAGGGAATCCCAACCAACCACAACCAAGAATGCTAATTTTTGTCATTATTGAATGCCTTTTAAAGTATCAACACTAACTGTCAAACTATCTTTCGAAGTCAAATTCCTAGATTTGAAATTATCTGATTTTTGAACCACATTTGGTTGAACAATCTTCTTTTGAATCACAACCGCATCGTTCAATACAAATGGTGTTGGCATCATCCAAGGCAATCTTTTAGCAATTCTGAATTTTGGATTACTAACTAAATCAAACGAACTTTCCATTAAATCCATTTCAAAAACCGCATTAACAGGAATAGAAAATTGCAATTCCAGCGGCTCATTGTCAACAACATAATAGCTAACTAATTTCTTCCCTCTTCGTTTATAAATACTTCCTTTTTGGTCTAATGCCGAAGCCCCATTTGCCTTTAAATTATAGAACGTCATTTTTTCATTTGCAAAAACATCATAACGATTTACTGGTCGATTTGGAGTAATTTTTATCTTATAATAATGTTGAGACCCCGCAATACTATCACGTAAAAACGAAATTGTAGGATCGCTTATTTCTTTTACATAGGCTTCAGCTGAATAAGTAAATCCCGAATTGTATTTGCTGAACAATGGATTCTTGTTTAATTCTGTAGCCTCTTTTGGATTTTCCCCCAAGTACATTTTAGTCCAAGAGTCTAAGTTTACATCATAGGTAGTCCAAACCGCTTTTTTAGTATCGGCATTATAAACATAAAGCAAGCTGTTTGGTTTTGCAGTTCCAACAGCATACCCAGAATTGAAACTAGCCTTTATGAAAAACCCAATTGATATTAAAAACAACACCAATGCCCAAAAACCTTTTCTAGGAAACGATCCAAAAATTGGTAACAACAAACCAAAAACCAAAACAGTTAACACCGCACTTCCAGCCACTATTTTTAACCCCAATCCTATTGGAAACATTATAATAAAAGGAACAATAATAATTAAAGACGGAATACTCAAAATTAAATTCAGTATCGGATTTGTTTTTTGGGTGGTGACAAAATAAGCCAACATAAACAAACTGAAAAATAATGGAATAATTAAAAATCCAGCTCCAGGCAAATAAAAAGCAATCGCAATATTGATTAAAATCCAAATGAATAATGGTGCAACAGAATAATTTTCGGTTTTATTTTCCGAATTGGAATTGGAATAAAACAATAACGAAATCGCCAAACTCAAAAACACAAACGCGCCTATATAATCGTGACCGTTATAGGTAAAACCATGAAGAATATCATTGTATTGTGGGTAAATCTTTAGCAACAATTTCCAACCAAAATAAGTGGTTATTCCCGAAACGAGTAACGTCCCAAGGAAAATTAAAAAGCCTTTACCCATTTCTGAAAATACCAAAACTCGTTTGCCAAGGCCTATAAATACTAGAAATAGAAATAGAAAAACAGCAATCAAAACCATTGGTAAAACCCAAGAAAAAGGATAACTCACAAATTTAAATGGCGTATTAAAATAAACATAATCGTCCCCCGACTGAAGAGAAGTCAGGTCGGAATTGGAGAAATAATTCAACAACGGAACCAAATAAGTCCCTTGGTGCTCCATTGTTTTCGGACTCAAATGATTATAATCATCTTGCGCCGTATGGTAATTAAAATGGTTGTCGATAAACGCAAAATTAAACCCTTGAATTTTCCCTTGCTCTCTAAAAACAGTCAAATCAGTATCGTTGGGCAACATTTTATAAATGCTGTACATCAAGGAATTTGAAACCGGATAACTTGGGTTGGCGGCCGTAAATTCCTTCACCATATTGGCGTTTCCTTTGTTAACTTCCATCAACATATAGCTTGGCCCAGCACTTCCTCGGGCTTCAAAATTCAAAACCAAACCCACTTCTTTCGCCCAATTGCTTTGGGTTACAAAAAGTGCCGCTCCGTTCAAACCCAGTTCTTCCGCATCGGAAAACAAAATGATAATATCGTTTTTATGTGGCGTTTTATTTGCCAAAAAAGCACGAACGCCCTCCAAAATAGTTGCAATTCCCGAAGCGTCATCGCTTGCCCCATGCGAATACGAATGCGGCGCGCTGTCATAATGCGACAGTAATAACAAGGCTTTCGAACTATCAGATCCTTTAATTCTCGCTAATATATTTTTAGATTTTGTTAGGTTTCCCCAATCAGAAAACGTAGTCCCTTCCTGAATTTGGGTTTCCAATCCCAATTTTTGTAATTCATTTACCAAATATTCCCCCACCATTTTATGATTCTCCGAACCTACAAAATGCGGATTTTCCGAAATAACTTTCACTTTTTCAAGCGCCCTTTTTGTAGAATATTCCGAGAGCAATGCATCATCCGTTGAAACCCATTGCGGCATCATTAACAAGTAAATTAATCCTATGGATCCGGCAATAAATAATAACGATAAAATGGCGGTGAATTTGTTTTTCATTTGTAATAAATTTGAAGTTAAATATCTTTTTTGACTAACATAAAATAATCATTTTCCAATGCCATATAGCCTTGGTCGTATATAAAATAATAGGTGTTTCCCGTTTTTGTATTCAAAATATTCGTAAAAAATTCAAAATCAAATCCCTTACTTAACAATTTTGCGCGCGTAGTTTTCGACTTTCCCTCTACATTCAAAGCGCCCAAAATCCGATAATTTTTCCGCAATTTATTGTTCACATTGCGCATAAAATTCGTGCTGTCCTTATTGATTTTGTTGTTATAGGAATTTCTACAACCGTCGCTGCAAAACTTTTTGTCCTCGCGCCCCACAATTTTATCGTTGCATTCCAAACACGTTTTATTCATAATTTCGTCATTGCGAGGATCTAAAAACTCCTATTATTAATTTCTTTTTGAAGCGAAAAGCCTGTCTATTTTTACCAATCCTATTCCCGCTGTTCGTTTCAATCCATGTAAAAACATGGGATTTTCTCTGTCATCGGGGCTAAAGAGGAATTGTCTTTTGTGTTTTTAATTTTGGTCTTAAAACTTTTACAATCAATCAAATATACTTATAATTTTCCAATTACAAACGCTTACAAACAACTACAACCGAAAGTAAGCAGTTAACAACCGAATAAATTTTGGAAGTTACCACATCTTTGCAATGTCGAAATCAAATAAGTATCGGCAAAACAAAGAATCTGAAACGAGTTCAGATCAAACCTTTTAAATATTAAACGCCATGAGCACATTAAGAAACAAAGTACAGTTAATCGGTCACGTTGGTAATGATCCGGAAATCAAAACATTCGATGGAGGAAAAAAATTAGCCAAGTTAAACGTTGCAACCAACGAAAGTTACAAAAACGACAAAGGCGAAAAAGTTGAAGAAACCCAATGGCACAGTCTTATTGCTTGGGGAAAAACTGCCGATATCATTGAAAAATATGTCGTAAAAGGTAAAGAAATTGCCATCGAGGGCAAACTAACCCACAGAAGTTACGAAGATAAAAACGGAGAAAAACGCTACGTCACCGAAGTCGTAATTGACGAATTATTGATGTTAGGAAAATAATTAAAAGAAAGTCCGCAGTTTCCCTAAATAGGCAAACTGCGGCATTTTTTATTTTAAAAGCGACAAGACTTCAGTTATATTTTCAAAGGAATAAAAATTGTCGTGTTTAATTTCAAAATCAATTTTTTCGTATTCCCAAGTAGTGTGATATGGAATGTGTACTCCGTAACCTCCAATATTTAAAATAGGTAAAACATCCGATTTTAATGAGTTCCCAATCATTAAAAAATCTTTTGGATCGCAATCCAATCGCCCTAACATTTTTTGATAATCCAATTCCGTTTTGTCACTCATCACCTCAATATGATGAAAATAAGCCCCAATTCCTGAATCGTGAAGTTTGCGGTGTTGGTCTTTTAAATCGCCTTTGGTGGCAACAACTAATTTGTATTTCCCTTGCAATTCACCCAATACCTTTTCCACGTTAGGCATTAATTCAACTGGTTTTTGCAATAAATCCTTTCCAATTGTAATTATTTTTTCAATTCCACTGCCTGAAATTGTATGATTGGTTAATTCCAAAGCGGTTTCAATCATTGAAAGTGTAAATGCCTTAATTCCAAATCCATACAAAGATAAATTTGCAATTTGGTGATTTAAAATCAACCCTAATATTTCTTGCTTAGAAGCATAATCTTGAAACAAAACACAAAAACGCTCTTGGGCTTCATCGAAATAAGGTTCGTTGTGCCATAAAGTATCATCGGCATCAAAAGCAATAATTTTTGGGTTCATTTTATGTTTTTTTAAACACCAATTTCACTAATTTTCATAGATTTAATTTGTGAAATTAGTGTTATATATTTTTATTAATTTATGGTTTCTCCATTGGCAACTCCGTCGGAATCAGGATTTACAAAAACCAATTTTCCTTCCGCATTGGTAGTCATCAAAATCATTCCTTCGCTATCTACTCCGCGAAGGTTTCTAGGAGCTAAATTCACTAAAACCGTAACGCGTTTCCCAATAATTTCTTCAGGAGAAAAACTCTCAGCGATTCCAGAAACAATGGTGCGAACATCAATTCCAGTATCAATTTTTAGAATCAATAATTTATTTGCTTTAGGCATTTTTTCTGCTTCTAAAATAGTTCCAACACGCAAATCTATTTTTGCAAAATCATCATATTGTATCGTTTCTTTTTGAGGTTCTGTCATTGCGAGAGACGAAGCAATCTCTTCTTTATTTGCCGCTTTCGTGGCCTCTAATTTGTCAATTTGTTTTTGTATTTCTTCGTCTTCAATTTTTGCAAAAAGCAATTCTGCTTCGCCAATTTGGTGACCTGAAGGAATTAATTCAGAAGTTTGAGATACCGTTTTCCAATCTATTTTTGTTTCTATTTTTAGAATTCTAGAAAGTTTTGATGCAGTAAAAGGTAAAAATGGTTCGCAAAGTGAACTCAAAGCAGCTGCAATTTGCAAGGCAACATACATTTGCGTTTGCACGCGCTCAGGATTGTCTTTGATTACTTTCCAAGGCTCTTCATCAGCTAAATATTTATTTCCTAAACGAGCAACATTCATCAATTCTCCCAAAGCCTCTCTAAAACGGTAGCGTTCCACAGAACTTGAAATTACTGCTGGATAGGCTTTTAATTCCGTTAAAGTAGCGTTGTCAATATCTAAAAATTCACTCGGATTTGGAACAATTCCATTGTAAAATTTATTGGTTAAAACCACAACACGATTGATAAAATTTCCAAAAATCGCAACCAATTCATTGTTATTTCTCGCTTGAAAATCTTTCCAAGTAAAATCGTTATCCTTAGTTTCTGGAGCATTTGAAGTCAATGCATATCTTAATACATCTTGCTGATTTGGAAAATCAAGCAAATATTCGTGCAACCAAACGGCCCAGTTTTTTGATGTCGATAATTTATCTCCTTCCAAATTCAAGAATTCATTTGCAGGAACATTATCTGGTAAAATATAACTTCCTTCGGCTTTTAACATCGCGGGGAAAATGATACAGTGAAAAACAATATTGTCTTTCCCAATAAAGTGAACCAGTTTCGTATCTTCATTTTTCCAATACGGTTCCCAGTCTTTTCCTTCTCTCGCAGCCCATTCTTTGGAAGCAGAAATATATCCAATTGGGGCGTCAAACCACACATATAATTTTTTCCCTTCGGCACCTTCAACAGGCACGTCAATTCCCCAATCTAAATCTCGAGTAACTGCTCGAGGCTCTAAACCGCTATCAATCCAAGATTTTACTTGTCCGTAAACATTGGGCTTCCAGTCGTTTTTATGACCAACCAAAATCCATTCTCTTAAAAAAGCATCGTATCGATCCAAAGGCAAAAACCAATGTTTTGTCGATTTCAAAACGGGAATTTCTCCTGTAATGGTAGATTTTGGATTAATTAAATCGGTTGCATTTAATGTAGAACCGCATTTCTCACATTGGTCGCCATAAGCTTCTTCATGACCGCATTTAGGACAAGTTCCAGTTACAAATCGATCAGCTAAAAATTGATTTGCTTTGGCATCATATAATTGTTCCGTTACTTGCTCAATAAAATCACCATTGTCATATAATTTTTTGAAAAATTCGGATGCTGTTTCGTGATGAATTTTAGCTGAAGTTCTAGAATAATTGTCAAAAGAAATTCCAAAATCTATAAACGATTGACGAATTATTCCGTCATATTTATCAATGATTTCCTGAGGCGTAACTCCTTCTTTTTTAGCTTTCATTGAAATGGCAACGCCGTGTTCGTCGCTTCCGCAAACAAACAAAACGTCTTTGTCTTGTAATCTTAAATATCGGGAATAAATATCTGAAGGCACGTAAACACCCGCTAAATGTCCAATATGAATTGGTCCATTAGTGTATGGCAACGCAGCCGTTATAGTATATCTTTTAGGATTTTGTATCATAATTGTAATTTTGAAATCCTTGAAACTAGTCAAGAATAGATGCAAAAATAAGATATTTTATCTTAGGGACAAGTAGCTGGATACTACGGAAATGCTTTTTTATTTTTTTATTAATTGCAATAAAGGAACTTCAATCCTATTTTGTATATTCGTGAATTAAACCAAAGCTATCAAACAAATGAAGTGGGAAGAATTATTATCACTAAAAAGACAAGGAGACACTTTTAAGCGCTTGCGCAAAGAACAAGACGACACCCGATTGGGTTTTGAAGTCGATTATGATCGAATTATATTTTCATCGGCATTTCGAAGTTTGCAAGATAAAACGCAAGTAATCCCAATGTCTAAAACAGATTTTGTTCATACAAGATTAACCCATAGCTTGGAAGTTTCGGTTGTAGGTCGTTCAATTGGGCGATTGGTTGGAAAGAAAATAATTGAAAAATATCCTTATTTAAATGAGATTCATGGTTATGAAATGAACGATTTTGGGGCAATTGTAGCTGCAGCATCTTTGGCTCACGACATTGGAAATCCTCCTTTTGGCCATTCAGGTGAAAAAGCAATTGGAGAATATTTTTCTATTGGAAATGGTCAAAAATACAAAGCCAAATTATCTGATAAAGAATGGCAAGACTTAATAGATTTTGAAGGAAATGCCAACGGGTTTTCGGTTTTAACAAGCTCCAGACCCGGAAATGATGGCGGTTTAAGAATATCTTATGCAACTTTAGGAGCGTTTATGAAATATCCTAAAGAGAGTTTGCCAAAAAAACCAACCTCAGCAATTGCCGATAAAAAATATGGCTTTTTCCAATCTGATGTGGCCTTTTTTAAGGAAGTTGCCTCAGAATTAGGGATGATTCCAAATAAATCAGGAAAAGATGTTGGTTTTGAAAGACACCCTTTGGCGTATTTAGTTGAAGCGGCAGATGATATTTGTTACACCATAATTGATTTTGAAGACGGAATCAACCTTGGTTTGGTTTCTGAAGATTATGCTTTGGAATACCTAATTAATTTGGTGAAAGACAGTATTGACACTAATAAATACAACACTTTAACTTCTAAAGAAGATCGTATTAGTTATTTACGGGCCATTGCAATTGGCAGTTTAATTAATGATGCAGTAAATGTATTTATTGAAAATGAGGAAGCAATTTTAAACGGAAAATTCCCTTATGCACTTACCGATAAAAGTAAATACAAAGCTCAAATGGATGATATAATCAAATTGAGCGTGAAAAATATTTATAAAAGCCGAGAAGTTATTGAAAAAGAATTGACGGGTTATCAGATAATAAATACACTTTTAGATAAATTTATTACTGCCTATAATAACAATTATGAAGGCAAAGCATCTAATTTTGATAGTTTAGTTATGCAGTTACTTCCAGAAAAATTCAGAGTTGAAAAAGACAATTTATATGACAGATTACTTCACATTTGTCATTTCATTTCACTTCTTACCGATGGAAATGCTTACATACTATTTAATACAATTAATGCCTCAAAAAGTTAAATAGTAGACGATTAGTATTCTTCTATTTGAAAAAATAATTCTTATCCCTATCTTTACAAAATAAACATTTAATTCAAACTTATGAAAAACAAACTACTTGTTTCAATTTTCTCGATTTTCTTTATTGTTACCGGGTTTTCTCAATCGGTAAAACCTGTTAAAAAATTATCTACTAAAATTGAAAAAATCAAAAAAGAAAAGCCAAACAAAAAAACAGTTGAATTAAGAAAAAAGTTGGCGTATTATCAAAGTTATAGCCCATTTTTAAAATCAAAACAATTAGGAAACGATAGACCAAATGGTGTTCCTCCTAATAAATACTATGAAAATGAGTGGGAATTAACCATGAATCCCGCTTTAGGGAGACCAACTCCTGAGAATTTAGAGGTAATTCGAAGAGAAATATTAGATGAAAGACAACGAATACTTGCTTCAGGAAGAGTTCCAGGAGATGCAGTTGATAATGGCTGGGTTGAAAGAGGTCCAACAAATGTAGGTGGTAGAACTAGAGCAATAATGTTTGATCCAAACGATCCAACTCGCGAAACTGTTTTTGCAGGTGGTGTTAGTGGTGGATTATGGAAAAACACCGCGATTTCAAATTCAGGATCAGTATGGACTAGAGTTAATATTACAGATAATCTAAATGTATCTTGCCTCGCTTTTGACCCAAACAATACCAATGTTTTTTATCTTGGAACTGGAGAATCATATACTGCAGGGGATGTAGGCGGAAACGGAGTTTGGAAATCAATTAATGGAGGAGCATCATGGACAAGAATTCTTGGTGGAGTGACTGGAGCTACTACTTTTCAATCTGCTAGTAATGTTACTGTTAACAGCCCTTCTGGTGCTGCTGGAAATTACCCATGCTTCCCAAATTTATCTTTTGGTCCAACTATCACTGCGCCAATGACATCAAATATCGTTTTAGTTTCAGATGGCTCTGCTACCCCAACAATCGGGTGCGTGGGATTCACAAATTCTGCAGCTGTTAATGGAAAAATTGCATTAATAAGAAGAGGTTCTTGTACATTTGCTGTAAAAGTAATGAATGCCCAAACTGCAGGTGCTATTGCTGTAATTATAATGAATAATGTCCCTGGTCCGCCAGCGGCAATTGGAGGAACAGATACTAATATTACCATCCCATCAGTAATGATTTCTCAAGCTGACGGAGATCGTTTAGAGGCTGCATTAGCTTCAGGCGATGTTAATGTAACTTTAAATCCAAGTAATGCAGGAGTAATTACCGGAAGTTTAGTTCCTGGAATTCAACATATAAATAAAATTGCTATTCGAAATAATGCAGGAGTTTCTGAGGTATATGTTGCTGCAGCAGATTCTTATTACGGATCAGCAAACTCAACCACTTATATGGGTTCTGACACTTTTGGGGTCTATAAATCTATCAACGGTGGCTCAACTTGGGCACAATTAAATATGCCACTTACTTCAAGTCAAAATAAATATTGCCCTAATGATATAGAAATTGGTGCCGACAATAAATTATGGATTTCTACGAAAAACAGTTTTGCTTTTTCTGAAGGTGGTGGAAAAGTTTTTTGTTCTTCAGATGGAGGCGCAACTTTTGTTGAAAAATACACGGTAACTGGAAATGGTGGTGGCGAACGCGTTGAAATTGAAACTTCAGCGACAAACCCAAACCTAATTTATGTTTTATCACAATTAAATCAAGCCACTGCGACTGACGGAGTTGAGGTACAAATTATTAAAACAACCGATGGTTTTGCAACATCAAGCATTATGCCGTTGCCTGTTGGAAATGAAACAAGAGAAACCACTTATGGATTTACTGGAGGTCAGGGTTGGTACAACTTAACTATTGAAGCAGACCCAAGTAATGACCAAATTGTTTACGTAGGTGGAATTGATTTATATCGATCGTCAGACGGAGGAAATTCATGGGTTTCAATTTCAAATTGGACTACAAATGTTCACTCTGATCAACATGCTATAACATTCAAACCAGGGAATTCGAATATTGCTATTTTTGGAAATGATGGTGGGGTTTATTATGGTGGAAATTTATCTACAGCTACGAGTAGCTCTGGGATTGATTCAAGAAATAATGGATTTAATGTTACTCAGTTTTATACCGTTGGAGTAGGTCCAACTAGTATCGGTTCAGGAGATTATTTTGTTGCAGGAGCTCAGGATAATGGCTCTCAATATTTTGGTGGTGTTTCAGCTGGAGAAAATGCTAGTGTTGAAGCTCAAGGAGGTGATGGTGCTGCATCGATGTTTGATCAAGGAACAGATAATTATTTTATTACTAACTATGTTTATAATCAAAGGATTATTTATAGAACAACAGCTGGTGCAACTAGAACAATAAATAGCGAAACTACCTCTAATGGTGCTTTTATTTGCCCAATGGCTTTGGACTCTAGTAGAGATATATTATTTGCCGATTATACCGTTCCAGGTACAACACCTGTATATGGAATTAGAAGATATACCAATTTAAAAACAGGTACGGTTACAAAGACTACTTTAACCAATACAACTTTAATTACAAGTTCACCGACAGCACTAAATGTCTCAAAATACTCAACTGCTGCAACAACTTTATTGGTTGGTTTTAGAAATGGAAAAGTATTAATTTCAGCAAATGCAAATGCTTCTACAGTAACATGGACAGATATTACAGGGCCTAATTTTGTAGGAAGTGTTTCAGATGTAGAATTTGGTCAATCAGAAAATGATATTTTTGTAACGTTCCATAACTATAATGTAGCAAGTATTTGGTATAGTGCCGATCGTGGTTTAACTTGGCAAAACAAAGAAGGAAACTTACCTGATTTACCTGTAAAATGTATTTTACAAAACCCATTAAAACTTAATGAGGTAATTGTTGGAACTGATCTTGGGGTTTGGTTTACCACTACATTCAATACAGCTTCTCCTATTTGGTTTCAATCATTCAACGGTATGAGCAACGTTAAAGTTACTGATTTGGATTTAAGAAACGACAATGCTGTATATGCTTCTACCTACGGAAGGGGTGTTTTCTCTGGGTTGTTTACCTCAGGAACTTTGGCAAATGAAGACTTTTCAAATAAAAAAGGTGTTGTAATTTCTCCAAATCCTTCTAATGGGGTGTTTAATATCAACATCAATCAATACTCTGGAAAAGTGTCTATTGATGTGGTTGATTTAAATGGAAGAATAGTTTACACTGCTAAAAATGAAATGTTCAATTCAGAAAAAGCAATTGATTTAAAATCGGTTGAGTCTGGAATTTATGTACTTAAAATTTCTGGAGATGACTTAAATTATTCTCAAAAAATTATTAAAAACTAGTTTTAAAACAGTTGAATTAAAAAATCCAATCATGAAAATGGTTGGATTTTTTTATGATAAAATGGACACTAAACTGTCAACATCTATTTTACAATATTGATGCAATTCTTCAACGGTTCCTTGCTCAATAAATTCATCTGGAATTCCCAAATTTAGAATTGGTGTTGAATAGTTATTTTGAGAAGCAAATTCTAATATAGCGCTTCCAAAACCGCCTATAATTACTCCGTCTTCAATGGTGATTATTTTTTCAAATTCATTGAAAATGGAATGCACTGAATTTTCATCCAAAGGTTTTACAAATGCAAAATCGTAATGCGCTATTGTTTCTGGATTGTTCAGTTTGGCTATAGCCAATGCAACTGTATTTCCTATTGGTCCATTGGATAAAACAGCGGTGATTGTTCCTTCTTTAATACAATTGGCTTTGCCTATTTCCAATTTTTTATAAGGCTTTTGCCAATCTACAATTTGTCCTCGACCTCTTGGATAACGAATTGCAATTGGGTGATTCAAGCCCAATTGAGCAGTATATAAAATATTACGAAGGCCAATTTCGTTCATTGGGGAATATACAATCAAGTTGGGAATACATCGCAAATAAGCCAAATCGAAAACACCATGATGCGTAGCGCCATCTTCGCCAACCAACCCCGCTCTGTCCAAACAGAAAATAACAGGAAGATTTTGCAAAGCAACATCATGAATAACTTGGTCGTAGGCGCGCTGTAAAAATGTAGAATAAATATTACAAAAAACAATCATTCCTTGGGTTGCCATTCCTGCTGCTAAAGTTACCGCGTGTTGTTCGGCAATTCCAACATCAAAAGCGCGTTTTGGAAACTCATCCATCATGAATTTAAGCGAACTTCCAGAAGGCATTGCAGGTGTAATTCCAATTATTTTTTCATTGGCTTTAGCCAAATCTAAAATTGTTAATCCAAAAACGTCTTGGTATTTTGGAGGTAAATGCTGCTCCGATTTTGGAATGATATCTCCCGTGATTTTATCAAATTTCCCTGGTGCGTGGTATTGCACTTGGTTGTCTTCGGCTTGTTGAAGTCCTTTCCCTTTTGTAGTAATAATGTGAAGGAATTTTGGACCTTTTATTTTTTGTAATCGTTTTAATTCTTTCAGAACTGCATAAATATCGTTTCCATCAATTGGACCAGAATAATCAAAATTCAGGGATTTGATCATGTTGTTTTCCTTCGGATTTTTCCCTTCTTTGACTGCAGTCAAATAGTTTTTCAAGGCACCAACACTTGGATCAATTCCAATGGCATTATCGTTCAGAATCACTAATAAATTAGCATCGGTAACTCCTGCGTGATTCAATCCTTCAAACGCCATTCCGGAAGCTATTGAGGCATCGCCAATAACCGCAATGTGTTGCTTGTTCAAATCGCCTTTCAAATTGGAAGCAATTGCCATTCCTAAAGCAGCTGAAATTGAAGTTGACGAATGTCCAACACCGAAGGTATCAAAATGGCTTTCACTGCGTTTTGGAAAACCTGAAATCCCGTTCATTTGTCGGTTGGTATGAAAATTATCTCTTCTGCCGGTAAGGATTTTGTGGCCATAGGCTTGGTGACCAACATCCCAAACCAATAAATCATTAGGGGTGTCAAAAATATAATGAAGGGCGATGGTTAATTCTATAACGCCCAAACTTGCTCCCAGATGCCCTTCTTTTACGGCAACAATATCAATAATAAAATCACGCAACTCTTGAGCCAATTGAGGAAGTTGTCCTTCGTCAAGAAGCCTTAAATCGGATGGAGAATTGATATTTGAAAGTAAATTGTTTGACATAATGCAAATGTACGATTTGAAATTGTATTTTTACAATCGATAAAAAGTTGTTTCTCAAAGATTCACAAAAATAAAATGAAGATTCACAAATAGTTAGTGATTTGTGATTAGTAACTACTATTATGGAAAACCCTTTCAGTGACGAATATTTCATGAAAAAAGCTTTGCAGGAAGCGGAATTGGCTTTTGAAAAGGGCGAAATTCCCGTGGGCGCTTTGATTGTAGTTGATAATAAAATCATTGCGAGAACCCACAATTTAACTGAACTTTTGAATGATGTTACCGCTCATGCAGAAATGCAAGCCATTACTTCGGCGGCAAATTTCCTTGGCGGAAAATACTTAACGGGCTGCACTTTGTATGTTACTTTAGAACCTTGCCAAATGTGTGCTGGTGCTTTGTATTGGAGTCAGATTTCCAAAATTGTGTTTGGTGCAAGCGATGAGAATCGGGGTTTTGAGAAAATGGGAACACAATTGCATCCTAAAACAACTGTGGTGCGAGGAGTTTTGGCGGAGGAAGCTGCCAACTTAATGAAGTCGTTTTTTGCGGGGAAAAGAAAATAATATATTTTAAATTTTATACAATTATTATTCTACTTTTACGTATATACTAAAGGGCATTATTCATCTTAATTTAAAAGAAATGGAAAACAAATTTAAATCATCAATTGTTATTGGGGTTGCAATTATTATTACTGCATTTATTCTTGGCCAATCCTTTAAAAAAAGGAATGAAAATCTTGATTCTATTTCTGTAATTGGACTGGGTTCTAAAGATTTTGTTTCGGATGAAATTTTATGGTCCGGTAGTTTTACAGCAACTAGTATGGATATAAAATCAGCTTATAGCAAAATTATTTCTGATCAAAAAATAGTGTCTGATTACTTTATTGGAAAGGGATTTAAGGCAAATGAGTTTTCTTTTGGAGCAGTCAATTTTCAAAAAAAATACCGAGAAATAAAGGTTAGTAATTCAAGTGATGAATACATAAAAACAGAACAAGTTTTTGATGGTTACGAGGCGACACAAAGTATTTCCTTTTCGGCAAAGAAAAATCCTGAACTAATGAAACGCATAGAATTGGTTTCTAGTAAAACATCTGAATTAATTAATTCTGGAATTGAGCTGACCTCAAATACCATTCAATATACTTACTCTGATTTACCAAGTTTGAAACAGAGTTTAATTGAAAATGCAACAAAAGACGCTAGTCAACGTGCTAATAAAATTGTGAATACTGCCGATGGAAATTTAGGTAAACTTAAAGATGCAAGCATGGGGGTTTTTCAAATTACAGGTCAAGGTTCCACTGAAGAGGATAGTTACGGTGGAAATAATGATCAATTTAGTAAAAATAAAACAGCTAGAATTACGGTGAGATTACAATATGAATTGAAATAGGAATCAAATTCCCTAGCCCGGATAGAAGGGAAAATCCCGAGCTTTTTAGCGAGGATTTGGAATGATAGCCGGATTAGCTCCTGATTGATTCATAAAAACTCGCAATGCCAACTAAATCATGTTTCGCAAAAACCTAGGAATACAAAAAAACCGCTACTCAATGAATAGCGGTTTTTTATTTATTTTTCCTGCTTTATAAGATAAATATAAACTGGGAAGTGGTCGCTAAAACCTATCTCGTTTATAGTGTGCCTTAGTGGATATCCCTTGTATTGGCCGGTGGTTTGTATCATAAACGGTTTATTGTAAATTCCTGATTTCCAATATCTGTAGGACGAATAATCTTTTTTAATTAAAGTTTCGGACACCATTATTTGGTCGAAAATATCTCCGGCATCTCTGTAAAAAAGAGAAGAATTACCGTCAATTGCCATTTGCTCGAAAGGATTATAAACACCGAATTGTTTCACTTCTTCCTTTTTTAGTTTGGCACCAATTCCTTCTTTTACACTTTTATTGTAGGTTCCATCATTTAAATCTCCCATGATGATGATTTTGGCATTTGGATTGATTTTATAGATTGAATCCATGATTTTTTTATTCAATCTTCCGGCTGCTTCTCTAAAAGGGCTGCTCTTTTTTTCACCACCTGACCTTGATGGCCAGTGATTTACAATGACATTTACCTCATCACCGTCTAACATTCCGGTTACTAATAATACGTCTCTGGTGTAAACTCGGTTATCAGTTGCAACCTCGTTTTTATCGCTATCGGCTTTATCTTCTGCGGTTTCACCAGTATTTTTCTCAACAATTTTAGAATCGTTTCTATAGATTAATAAAGGGATATTTACGGAGCTTGTAGGCTTAAAATGCTTTTTTTGATATAAAAGCGCCACGTCTATTCCTCGTTTATCGGGAGAATCATAGTGCACAATTCCATAATCGTTTACGGCAAGTTTAGGTTGTTTTACTAAGTCTTCCAAAACACCTCTGTTTTCAATTTCTGAACCACCAATTAAAGTTGGAGAATTTGGGTTTTCCCCTGTTCCAATTTCAGAAAGTACTCTTGCTAGATTTTCTAATTTTTTACTGTATTTTTCAGAAGTCCAGTTTTGAGCGCCATTTGGCAACCATTCTTCATCAAAATTAGGATTGTTAATGGTATCAAATAAATTTTCTAAATTATAGAAAGCTACCGTATGAACGGAAAATTTCTTTTGCTGCGCGTTGGTACAAATAATTGTAAAAAACAGAAAAAGTAGTGTGATTTTATTTCTTAAGTTCATAGAATTTAGGTGTTTATTTATCCTCGACTTTAACATAGTAGGGCTACAAATGTAAAATATTATTAGAGATTAATTACATCAGCCTATTAAGAAATTAATAAGTGATTATTTTATATACAATTAGAAACATTTCAAATAGCATTAGTTCATTACAAAACCCTTTATTAACTGACTGTTTTAATTGTACTAATTTTATCAATGTAAATTAAACAACAATTTTAACAATTACTTAAGTGATTTTAATTTTTGTAAATTAAATTCTTGTAAATTTGTAAGCCCATTTTTTAAATAAATAAAAAATCAGGGTTAATTTAAAAATACTTTATGAAAAAACTTGTTATTAGTTTCTTATTTGTAATGCAAGTATTTTTTGTTTTTGCACAGGATATTTCGGGAGTTTCTGGAAAGGTAATTGATGCTAAAACAAAAAAGCCATTACAAAATGCAATTGCCACGATTCAAAATTCAAATTTAACTCAGCTCACAAATGCTGAAGGTAAATTTACTTTTGAAACTGTAGCGGCTGGGATCAAATTGGTTCAAATTAAAAGTACCGGCTATAAAGATCAGTTACTTTCAGTTGAAATAGTGGCTGGAAAAATATTAGATTTAGGAACTATTAATTTAGAATCTGATATTACAGAAGAAAGACAATTAAGCTTAATTACAATTACTGATTCCGACTTAGGAGACGACAACAGTGGCTCAGAAAGCACTTCTAGTTTGCTTCAAGCATCTAGAGACGTGTTCCAACAAGCAGCTGCATTTAACTGGGGTCAGGCTCGTTTCAAGATGAGAGGTTTGGATAATGAATATGGTGTTACCATGATCAATGGAATTTCCATGAATAAAATCTATGACGGAAGACCACAATATAGTAATTGGGGCGGATTGAATGACGCTACACGTAATCAAGAGTTTACCAATGGGTCTGCACCGTCTGATTATACTTTTGGCGGAATTCTAGGTACTAACGAAATTAATACAAGAGCTTCTTTATATCGCCCTGGAAATAGAGTTTCATTTGGAGGAACCAATACCAATTATACTGGTAGAATTATGGGAACTGTAGCTTCTGGAATGAGAAGTGATGGATGGGCTTATACCATTTCGGCCTCTAGACGTTGGGCTGAAGAAGGATATTTCCAAGGTACAAATTATAGTGCTAATTCCTTTTTTGCATCCGTAGAAAGAAAAATCACTAAAAATAATACCTTAAATTTTACTGCTATTTTCGGACAAAACAGTAGAGGAAAAAATTCACCTAATACTCAAGAGGTAACTCGCCTTGGAGGTGAAAGATACAATTCCTACTGGGGTTGGCAAAATGGAGAAAAAAGAAATTCAAGAATAAAAACGGTTGAAGAACCATTATTTATTTTAAGTAATTATTGGAAACTATCTTCAAAAACCAATTTGAATATCAATGTTTCTTACCAAACAGGAAAAATTGGAAATAGTAGAATTGATTTTCAAGGTGCCAATAATCCTGATCCTACTTATTATAGAAACTTACCTAGTTATTATACTTCATTATTTGAAAATGACCCTGCAGCTGTAACCCTTCAAAATCCTGCGGCTTATCTTCCGGGTGGTTTAGGAGGTATAAGCTTATATAACCCTAATGATCCGACGAACCCTGCTTACATTGGATCTCTAAATGCAAACTTTTTCAATAATAAACAGATAGATTGGACATCAATGTATCGTGCCAATTCAATTAGCGGAACGAGTAAATATGTTTTATTTGAAGACCGTACCGATGACACTCAGGCGGTTGCGAATTCAATATTAAGTTCTCAACTTTCAGATAATATAATTTTAAATGCGGGTGGAAGTTTCACTAGATTGAAATCTCACAATTTTAAAAATATGCTAGATTTATTAGGTGGTTCAGCTTTTTATGACTTAAATTTATTTGGTGTTGGTGATCAACAACAATCTGATTTAAATAATCCAAATAGAATGGTTGGAAAAGGAGATGCTTATGGTTACAATTATAATTTGTTTACCACAAAAATTGATGCCTTTACCCAATTTAAGTTTGTATACAAAAAAGTTGATTTCTACTTAGCACAATCATTCTCTCGTTCAGAATATGAAAGAGAAGGATTGTTTAGAAATGGTTTCTACGCAAACAATTCTTATGGATTTAGTCCTAAAAAAGTATTCGATAATTTTGGATTTAAAGGAGGATTAACCTACAAAATTTCAGGACGCCAATACTTAACTTTTAATGGTCTTTATATGACTAAAGCGCCGAGTTTAAGAAATGTTTTCAATAACGCCCGAGTAACGAATAATATCACTGATGGTGTTTCAAACGAAACTGTTTCAAGTGCTGATGCGAGCTATATAATTTCTACTCCTAAATTAAAACTTAGATTTACCGCGTTTTATTCTAAAATTCAAAATCAAACTGAAACTTCCTTCTTTTTTGGAGACGGTGCAGGAATTGATGATCCAGCAACTGATGCAAATGAAAGCAATGTTTTCGTAGCTGAAACAATTACAAATTTAGATAAGAGAAATGTAGGAATTGAATTTGGTGCTGAATATCCAATTACTTCTACCCTAAAAGTGACAACAAGTATTGCTTATGGAGATTATATTTTTGATAGCAATCCAAATGTAAAAGTAAGTTCCGATGCTGCCGCAACAATTGATAACCCGATGCCATTAAATGATTACGGTCAATCCAAATTAAAAAATTACAAACAGTCAGGTATGCCGCAAGCTGCTGCTGCTTTTGGAATTGAATATAGAGATCCTAAATTTTGGTGGGTTGGTGCTAATATAAATTACCTTGCAAACAATTATATTGATGTTGCTCCAATAACCAGAACAGATCGCTTTTTTACTGACCCTTTAGGCGTAAATAACAATCCATTCCCTGAGGCAACTCAAGCTAGAGCAAACGAATTGTTAAAGCAAGAAAAATTTGATAATTTTGCTTTATTGAATTTAGTTGGTGGAAAATCTTGGAAAGTAGGAGATAACACCTTTGGATTCTTTGCAAGTATAAATAACGTTATGGATATTGTATACAAAACAGGTGGATTTGAACAAGCAAGAAACTCCAACTACAGACAATTAAACCAAGACGTTTCAAGTGGAACTCCGGCATTTGCCCCTAGATATTTTTACGGTTTCGGAAGAACCTATTTCTTAAATTTATATATCAATTTCTAATAAAAATAAAACAACAATAATATGAAATCAATAATTTTAAAATCAGTATTTTTTAGTATTCTGTCTGCGGGATTGTTTACTAGTTGTGTAAATGATGAGTTTGGAACACCTACCCTTGGGGATTGTTCAGAAACGTCATTAGTAAAAAATAGAGAAGTTTCTCAAATCATCGCTGGTCCTGTTGTAGCAGTTCACACCAGTATTGTTCCTGGTGTTTCTGACGTAATTGAAGCTTATGTAACTTCTAGCGATATAGGAGGAAATTTCTTTAAATCAATTTCTTTCCAAACATTAGATGGATCAAGAGCTTTCAGTATTCCTGTTGATGCCTCTTCTACCTTTATTAATTATGAGCCTGGAAGAAAAGTTCTAATTAAAATGGATGGTTTATACAAAGATGTAAAATATGATGGAATGAGAATTGGTGGTCTTTATGCCAACTCTTCAGGAGGTGCGGAAGTAGGAAGAATGTCAGAAACAGATTTCAAAGCATCTGTAAATCGTACATGTACTGCTGTAAATGAAGATCAATTAGTTCAAAGAGTAACTATTGAACAAGCTATTAGTGGAGGAACTTATTTAAATAAATTAATTGAATTGGATAGAGTTCAATTTATTGACAATGATATTTTAAATAATAGCACTTATTATGATGCAAGTCCATCAAATCCAAATACTATCGGTGGAGCTACAAATCGTAGAATTCAGGATTTTAATGGAAGTTCTGTAATTTTTAGAACAAGTGGATATTCTAATTTTGCTGCAAAAAGAGTAGCTACGGGAAGTGGAAAAATTAGAGGTATCATGACAAAATACAACAACGATTACCAATTTATGGTAAGAACTGAAGCGGATATCAAATTAACATCTCCAAGATTTTCTCCTTTATTAAATGAAACTTTTGATGGTGGTATCGCCGCTTGGACTGCATTTAGTGTTACTGGTGCTGAAGTATGGACGCACAGTACTACATTTGGAAATCCGGGGTCAATGGCCAAAATGTCAGGGTTTGCTACTATAAATAGAGCTAATGAAGATTGGTTGATTTCTCCAGTTCAAAATTTATCTACGCTAACCACTGCTACTTTGAATTTTGATAATGCTTACAAATTTGCTGGAGATCCTATTGTAGTTTTAGTTTCTAGAAACTATTCTGGTTCAGGAAGTCCATATGCGGCTGGCGTAACTTGGACAACAATTACTGGAGCAACGCTTTCAACTGGTAATTATGTTTGGGCTAATTCAGGAAATTTATCTTTAAACTCTTTCGCAGGAGCTGGAAATAGCACTGTTTATGTGGCGTTTAAATATACCTCATCAACAACAGCGTCTTCTACTTGGGAAGTTGATAATGTTAAAGTTACTGGAAACTAGTAGTTTCAACTTTTAAATAAAAAAAGAGCTGCAATAGTGTAGCTCTTTTTTTATGCTAATTTTTAAAATAATGATGGATGTATTATAACTATTTTGTACTTTTAAGTCTAATTTAAATTTTAAGAAAAATGACTAAATTTTCATTCAAATCTTTATTACTAATCCTAACTTTAATCTTTGGTGCCAATACCAATTTTGCACAAGACATTTTAGTAAACTCATTAAAAGTTAATGCAAGCGATAAAAGTAAAGAGAGCTTTAAATTTACAGATGTCATCAACCTTGCGAATACTTCAGTAAAAAATCAAGGATCATCAGGAACGTGCTGGAGTTATTCTGGAAACTCATTTTTAGAATCAGAAATGATCCGAATTGGTAAACAACCAGTTGAAATATCACAAATATTTACGGCTAGAAATGCCTATGTTGAAAAAGGAAAAAACTATGTAAGAATGCACGGTGCTGTTACTCTTGGTGATGGAGGATCTTTACACGATGTAACGAATATGCTTAAAAAATACGGAGCGGTTCCTCAAGAAGTATATACCGGTTTGAATTACGGAACTGCAAAAAATAAATTTGCTGAAATGGCCGCTTTAACGGAAGGATTATTGGTTGCAGCAGTAAAAAATCCAAACGGTGAATTAACGCCTAACTGGATTAAAGCGTATGAAGCAGTAATTGATTCTTATTTAGGTCAAGTGCCTCAGAATTTTAATTATAAGGGTAAAAACTATACCCCTCAAACATTTGCAAAGGAAGTGGTTGGATTAAATGCTGATGAATATGTTGAATTTTCTTCTTATTCAAATGTGCCTTATTATACTAAAACCATGCTGATGGTTCCTGATAATTGGTCGTTTGATATGATCTACAATGTGCGTTTAAATGATATGACCGATATTATTGACAATGCCTTAAAAAATGGTTACACCGTGGCTTGGGCTACCGATGTCAGCGAAAAAAGTTTCAGTTGGAAAAACGGAATTGCTTATGTGCCAACAAAAAAAGTAGACGAGATGACTCCTGAAGAAAAAGAGAATATGTTCAATGGTCCAAAACCAGAAATGGAAATTACAGAAGAATTACGTCAAAAAGCATTTGATAATTATCAAACTACCGACGATCACGGAATGCACATTGTGGGAGTTTCTAAAGATCAAGATGGTAAAGAATACTACATCGTTAAAAACTCTTGGGGAGCAACCAACGATTACAAAGGATACCTTTATGTAACTAAAAATTTCATTAAGTATAAAACTACTGCTTTAATGGTAAACAAAGGCGCAATTCCTGCAGCGATAGCTAAAAAAATGGGGATATAATTAAATCCTTGAAGTTAATATATAAAAAAATCCCACTCGAAAGAATGGGATTTTTTATTTTTACTTAATATTATTTACTGCAAAACAATCTTTTTAGTATTCAATAAATTATTAGAAGCATCATAAATTTTCACCAAATAAACGCCAGTCCCATTTAATGAATTTAATGAAACTACTTTTTGTTGACTATTTATTTCTCCGTTTAAAACTTCTTGCCCTAGCGTATTTACAATTTTGTAGCTCCAACCACTTGTATTAGAAAGGTTCCCACAATCAATGGTAATTTGTTCTTGGGCAGGATTAGGATAGACAGTGATTTGATTATTAGATAGGTTTTGTTCAGTGCTTAAGGTAGCATTGAAAAGCCCTGTGATTTCTGCTGGAGTTAAAGCACGATTCCAAAGTCCAAAATCATCTATGTCTCCAGTAAAAGTCTGAACATCAGATCCAATTCCACTCAATCTAAATTGTACATCATAATTATAATTAGCTGCAGCTGCATTAGTATAAGTATGTTCCAATACACCATTAATATAAATTCTATATTCTAGATTTGACTTAACCAATGTTACAAAATACCATTGATTTGGTATATAGTTATTAGTCGCTCCATGCATATATAAACTAGTCCAAAAAGCATTTGCAGGTCCGATATCATAAACTACGTAACCTGGTGCATTATTGTCATTATATGCTATAGCAATGCCAGTGTGAGGAATTGTATTAAATAAACATCTAGTAATTTGAGTATTATTATCTGTTTTAAACCATAAACTTATTGTATATTCTGGTTGCCCGATATTAAAAATAAATCCATTTTGAATAATAGTTGCCGCATTTGAATTTGATTCAATGCCGTTAAAATGATAAGCACAATTAACTTGACCAAAACGATCGGTTGTTAAAGTGGCATTTAAGACTGTCCCGTTGAACCCATTTCCGCTTTGGTCATTTGCGTTACCGTTGAATGGCCACCAGCATCTTAATCCATTTGAAGGAATTTGCGCAAAAAATAAATTGACCGTAAATAGGCATAAAAAGAATAATAGTTTTTTCATAATATATATCATTATTAATTATTTCAACAAATTTACAAAATTATATTTTTTATAAAATGAAAATCATTGGAAATTATATTTTCCTTCATTTTAAATGAATAACCTTTTAGGAGAAATTAAATAATATGCTATTCTTTTTTTTTAAGTAAGTCGGGTAATAATAATAGGTCTTTAATTCGTTTATCCATATTATTTTTTCTTTCTAAAATCAATTTTTGTTCTTGAATTCCAGTAATTTTAGAGACCTTTGTCAATAAACCAGAAATTGCCTGTTCCCTCCGTTTTACTACTGCTGAAATTGTTTCTGCATTTCCATTATTTTCAAATAATTGGTTGAGTTCATTTAACGAAATGTATTAATTTAAATTATTTAATAGAAAAAATAAAACTTTTTTTTCTGTGTCTTCAAATATTGTTATTGTTTTGTTTTTGTGTAAAAAACTTTGTTTTTGATTACAATATATAATTCCATTGAATGGTTTTAAAAACATAATTAATTTGTTTCTTAAAAGGAATAATAGTAGAATTAGGAATAATGAAATCATTACTATTATCAAATAATTGTTGGTTAAAACTATAGGGGAAATAAATACAGATTTTCTTATTAATTTACCTTTTAAATGATTAATGTCATCTGAAAAATAAAATCTTTTTGAGCCAACACCATAAACTCCAATTATATTATTATCTTGAAGATAAGAAGAAAGTAATTTCGAAAAATTTGTTCTTTCATAAATAATAATTTCTTTTGCTTGATAGTCATATACAGAAAATTCTTGCCCGATAAAATATAATTTCTTTGCGTTGAAATCAATCATTTGAGTTTCAGCTTTAATTACTTTTTGATTATAAGTCCCAATATAATTCCATTGCATTGTGGGTAAATTTAATTGCCAAATTTTATTATCCAACTTTTTCATTCCTGAAACTTCATTTTCATCTTTTGTAACCCCACCAAAAACATATAAATTCTCCCCAACAAGATAGTTGTATGCTCCAGCTCTAGATTCAGGTTTTTCATTATAAGTTTGCACTTCTATCCAATCTTTGGTTATAAAATTATATTTAGTCAAAATGTTTTTTGTTGTAAAAAGCCCATATCCTCCATAAAAATAAATTTCATTATTATAAACAAAATGCACATTGCCAAATTGATTGCGTTGTAAATAATTATCATTAATTCTTACAATTGAATCATTTCTGTATTCTAATACCGGCCCACAGCCGTCATGAACTAAATAGGTCTTGGTGCCAATATTCAAAAAAACATATTCATTTAAACGAGCTGGATATTCAGTATGCTTAAAAGCAATTCTTTTCATAGCAAACCCTTTGTAAACCAAGGAGTCATTTACAATTAAAACGGGTTGTTGGGTTTTGGCTTCTCTAAACAATAGAAAATCACCGTTAAATTCCAGTTTTTGAGCATTACTTAAAAATGGAAATAAACAAAAAAATATAAAAGAAAACAGAGTACAGCGCATAGAAACTAGAATGAGGGAGTATATAAGTGACTTTAAAATTAATCAATTACAAATATGCATATTAATCTTATTCAAATGAAAATAAATAGTCGAAATTGTATTTTCCACTATTTAAATAAAACACTTTTAAACTAATAATCAGTCTAAATTTTTCCGTTTTTTAACAACGGATTTTAATGATTTACTTCGTCTGTTCGCTTTGCTCGAGTTACGGATAAAATCTGTGACAATCAGTAAAATCCGTTAAATCTGTGGCTATTTTTTTTGAATTCTTAGCGAAAACCAAAATGGAAATCTTAAAATAAGCTCTTGGTCTTTATCAAACAAAAAAACCATCAATTTATTGATGGTTTTTAATAATCTGATTTATTATTTCTCTTTATTCAGGATCTTTCATTTTGAAAGTATCCATGAAAGCAGTGGTGTAATTTCCAGCTACATATTGCTCATCATCCATTAATTGACGGTGAAAAGGAATGGTGGTTTTTACGCCTTCAATTACAAATTCATCCAAGGCGCGTTTCATCTTATTAATCGCTTCTTGACGCGTTTGAGCCGTTGTAATTAATTTGGCAATCATTGAGTCGTAATTTGGCGGAATCGTGTAACCTGCGTAAACATGCGTGTCTAGACGAACACCGTGCCCTCCTGGTGCATGAAGTGTAGTGATTTTTCCTGGTGAAGGACGGAAATCATTGTAAGGATCTTCAGCGTTTATTCTACATTCTATTGCGTGTAATTGTGGTAAATAGTTTTTTCCAGAAATTGGAATCCCTGCAGCCACCATTATTTGCTCACGAATCAAGTCGTAATCTACTACTTGCTCGGTAATTGGGTGCTCTACTTGAATTCTAGTGTTCATTTCCATGAAATAGAAATTTCTATGTTTGTCCACTAAAAATTCTACTGTTCCAGCACCTTCATATTTTATATATTCGGCGGCTTTCACTGCAGCTTCTCCCATTCTAGTTCTTAATTCATCGGTCATAAATGGTGACGGAGTTTCCTCGGTCAGTTTTTGGTGACGACGTTGAACAGAACAATCTCTTTCAGATAAATGACAGGCTTTTCCGTAAGAATCACCAACTACTTGAATTTCAATATGACGTGGTTCTTCGATTAATTTTTCAAGATACATTCCGTCATTTCCGAATGCAGCAGCAGATTCTTGACGAGCGCCTTCCCAAGCTTTTAATAAATCTTCTTCTTTCCAAACAGCACGCATCCCTTTACCTCCACCACCAGCGGTAGCTTTAAGCATTACAGGATAACCCATTTCTAAAGATAATTTTTGAGCTTGTTCAAATGATTCTAATATTCCTGCAGAACCTGGTACACAAGGAACTCCAGCTTCAATCATTGTTGCTTTTGCGGAAGCTTTGTCCCCCATTCTATCAATCATTTCTGGAGAAGCACCAATAAATTTTATTCCATGCTCTTGACAGATTTTTGAAAATTTAGCATTTTCAGAAAGAAATCCGTATCCCGGATGAATTGCATCAGCATTAGTAATTTCAGCTGCAGCAATAATATTTGACATCTTTAAATAGGAAAGATTGCTTGGCGGTGGGCCAATACAAACTGCTTCGTCAGCAAATTTTACGTGAAGGCTTTCAGCATCAGCAGTAGAATAAACGGCAACCGTTTTAATTCCCATTTCTCTGCAGGTTCTAATAACTCGAAGAGCAATTTCACCTCTATTTGCAATTAATATTTTTTTAAACATCGTTTGAAATTTTAAATGTTGAATTTTAAATTTTAAATTTTTTGAACGATGGAATTCATCATTCAAAATTCATAATTTATAATTTCTTAAGAAGGATCAACTATAAATAACGGTTGGTCAAATTCTACTGGTGACATATCATCAACTAATATTTTAACGATTTTACCTGATACTTCAGATTCAATTTCGTTAAACAATTTCATCGCTTCAATTACACATAATGTATCTCCTTTTGAAAATGTGCTTCCAACTTCAACAAACATTGGTTTGTCTGGTGATGGTTTTCTATAGAAAGTACCAATCATCGGAGATTTTACAGTAATGTAATTTGAGTTTTCTGCAGCTGGTGCAGCAGCAACTGGAGCGGCAGCAACGGGTGCTGGAGCAGCTTGAGGAGCAGCTTGAGCTACAGGCGCTTGTTGTAAATATGTAATTTCTGGAGAAGTTCCTTCTACTGTAGTTTTGATGGTGATTTTTACATCATCCATTTCTAGTTTTACTTCTGCAACTCCCGAATTAGAAACAAACTTGATCAGGTTTTGAATTTCTTTTAAATCCATAATATTAATTTTAGGTTAGTTTACTCTCTGTTGTATGCCCACTTTAAGTAGATAGATCCCCATGTGAATCCACCTCCAAAAGCGGCGAATATTATATTATCTCCTTTTTTTAATTTTTTCTCAAAATCAAATAATAATAATGGTAAGGTTGCGGATGTAGTATTTCCATATTTTTCAATATTTATTAATACTTTACTGTCGTCAACTCCCATTCTACTTGATGTAGCATCTATTATTCTTTTATTTGCTTGATGTGCAACAAGCCAATTTACATCTTCATGTGAAAGATTATTTCTTTGCATTATTTTCTCACTCACATCAGCCATTCCGGTAACAGCATATTTATAAACTTGTTTTCCATCCTGAAAAACGAAATGTTGTTTTGCGTCTATAGTTTCATGAGATGGAGGAAGGATAGATCCACCGGCATCCATTTTAAGAAATTCTCTTCCTATTCCGTCTGATCTCAATATCTCATCTTGAAAGCCTAGACCTTCATGATTTGGTTCAAATAAAACCGCTCCTGCGCCATCACCAAAAATAATACAAGTAGCTCTATCGGTATAATCAATAATTGACGACATTTTATCGGCACCTATTAAAAGTACTTTTTTATATCTACCAGATTCTATGTAAGAAGATGCTGTTGACATTCCGTATAAGAAACTTGAACAAGCTGCTTGTAAATCGTATGCAAATGCATTGGTAGCGCCAATTTGCGAAGCTACATAAACTCCTGTTGATGCTACAAGCATATCTGGTGTTGCAGTTGCCAACAAAACCAAATCAATTTCTAAAGGGTCAATATTTCCTTTTTTAAGTAGGTCTTTTGCGGCTTGAATTGCTAAATATGAAGTCCCTAAACCTTCTCCTTTTAAAATCCTTCTTTCTTTAATTCCAGTTCTTGTTGTAATCCATTCATCATTGGTGTCAACCATAGTTTCTAATACTTGATTAGAAAGTACAAAATCTGGAACATATCCACCGACAGCAGTAATTGCGGCTGTAATTTTACTCATAGGATTTTAATTTTCGCCTTGTAATTGTATTCCGAAAACGGGTTGAAATTACAAATTATTTTCTAAATTATTTCATTTAGTGTTGAATATAAGCTGTTAAAGTTTATTCCAACAAAAAAAACTCCCAACAGGTGAGAGTTTATCTTTTATTTTTAAAATGTATTAAGCAACAGCAACTTGCTTGTCAATAACAACCTGACCTCTGTAGTACATTTTACCTTCATGCCAGTAAGCTCTGTGGTATAAATGTGCTTCTCCTGTGATAGGACAAGTTGCAATTTGAGCAACTGTAGCTTTATAATGTGTTCTTCTCTTGTCTCTTCTCGTCTTCGAGGTTTTTCTCTTAGGATGTGCCATTTTACTATATTATTTATCCGTTAATAGTTGTTTTAATTTTTCCCAACGCGGGTCAATTTCTTCTTCTTTTTTTATTTCTTCAACTCTTAATTCATTTAGCTTTTTTAATGCTTCTGAATTTAATGTTCCGTCTTTTACTCCCGGGTGAACCCTTCTGAAAGGTATCGACAAAACAATCATTTCGTATATAATTTGAGAAATATTAATTTCATGTTCCCCGTGAGGTAAAATCAATAACTCATCATTATCATCATTGTATTCTTCTCCAAACTTTACGATTACTTTTAGTTTTCCTTTTATTGGAAAATCAAACATTTCGTTTGTCAAATCACAAGGAACATGAATGGTTCCATTGTGTTTGAAATTCAATTCCATAAGGGTGCTTTTCTTTTCAAAAGCAACATTTACTTTAATGTTTGAACTTTCAAACTCATCATAATCAAAGTTATCAAAGAACTCCTTACTTATTTGATATTCAAATTGATGTTTTCCTAACTTTAATCCTATAAATGGAATTAAAAATTCATTTAACTTTTTCATCCTAACAACAATTTTTCCCAAAACTTCGGGGTGCAAAGATATAAAATAATACTAATATCAAAAGCGTTATCAACATTTTTTTGTTTACAACTACTTTTCTTTCGTTTTTAGTGGATTATTACTGATTTCTACATACTCATTTCTTGAGTTATAGATGTCAATTGCTAAAAAAACAGCTTCCTTGAAAGAATTATGATTGGCAATTCCTTTTCCTGCAATATCAAAAGCAGTTCCGTGATCTGGGGAAGTTCGAATTTTATCTAACCCCGCAGTATAATTCACTCCATTTCCAAACGACAATGTTTTAAATGGTATTAAACCTTGGTCGTGATATGCCGCAATTACGGCATCGAATTTCTCATATTGGCTATTGCCAAAAAAACCATCGGCAGGATAAGGTCCAAAAACCAATGTCCCTTTTTCAAATAATTTTTTAATTACAGGCTTCAATAAAGTATCGTCTTCTTTTCCGATTACACCGCCATCACCAGCATGTGGATTCAATCCTAAAACGGCAATTCTCGGTTTGTTGATGCTGAAATCTTGAATTAATGATTGATTAATAGTCTCAATTTTTTGAGTAATTAATTGTTCTGTAAGATGAGAAGCAACCTCGTTCACCGGAATATGATCGGTTAATAGTCCGACTCTTAGGTTGTCTTGAACCATAAACATCAATGCATCGCCTGTTAATTCTTGGTTCAAATAATCAGTGTGCCCAGGAAATTTAAAATCGTCCGACTGTATATTGTATTTATTTATTGGTGCAGTAACCAAAACGTCAACTTTTCCATCTTTTAAAGCTTTTGTAGCAGAAACAAATGATTTAATTGCATATTTTCCTAACGCATCGTCATTGGTCCCATAATTCAATTCTAAATGCTCTCTCCAAACATTAAAAACATTTATTTTACCAATAACTATTTGCTCCAAAGTATCTATTCCGTGAATTGCAGCGGTAGATTCGAAGGTTTTCTTTATAGCAGATATGATTTTTACATTTGCAAAAATAACAGGCGTACAAAATTCTAACATTCTAGAATCTTCAAAGGTTTTTA